>JACZVC010000008.1 GCA_022572885.1 Pseudomonadota bacterium
TATGCCCATGCCATGGGCCATGACCGATACATCCATCCCCTGGTATTTACCGGTGAAACCCCACATGTTGCGTACGTCGTTGACCCGGCGGGCATCGTCGAGGAAGTTTTCGGCGATATATTTTGCCCGCAAAGGATCGCCCGGCATCAGGATGGTCGGCGCAAAGTCGCCGGGCTCGGCATTAATGTGTTTGGTTGCCATGTTGAACCGATCTCAGGGTGAATGGGTTGCTCCTGTCCTGCGCTTCGCCGAAAACGAGACTAAGGGTCTGAATTTCATAATAAAACACCCTCGCAGACCAGAATCGCAGGGCAGCCAATTGTACACAAAGACGCTTTTGTTTGTAGCGGGCGCGCCTGAGGGCTTTGCGGGTCGTGGTCACAACGGGCAAAGTCACGCCGGCCTGTATCTTGCAACAGGCTTGAATCCGGTAATTTCCTTCACCCGGGAAGGCTGATACCGGGTTTTCCAAGTTGCGCTATCCGGCGTTTTTGCTATGCTGTGAGTACCAAAAAGAACATCCATTTTCAGGGGAAAAATAATGATCAGGGCAATCAGAAGATCAGTTTTCTGCGTGTTTGTTTCTGCTGTGGCGGTGAGTTTTGCCAGCAGCCCGGCCGTTGCTCAGGATGAGGAAGGAGGCGCTACCGAGCGCTTGCTGCCGGAGGTCGTGGTTACCGCACAAAAACGCGAGCAAAACATCCAGGATGTGCCGATTTCGGTATCGACGCTGAGCGGCGATGAGCTTGCTGCAATCAATTCAGCGGGCGCGGATATTCGGGCTTTATCGAACCGGGTACCCAGCCTGCAGATCGAGTCGTCATTCGGGCGGACCTTTCCACGCTTTTATATACGCGGTCTGGGTAATACCGATTTCGACCTGAACTCTTCGCAGCCGGTTTCGCTGGTCTATGACGAGGTGGTCCTGGAAAACCCGATCGTCAAGGGTTTCCCGATGTTCGACATGGATCGCGTCGAAGTGCTGCGCGGCCCGCAGGGCACGTTGTTCGGACGAAATACGCCGGCCGGCATCGTCAAGTTCGAATCGGTCAAGCCCTCCCAGGACCAGGACGGGTATGCGCGGTTTTCCTATGGAACCGATGCCCAGATAGACTTCGAAGGAGCTTTTGGGGGAGCGTTATCGGACACCACGTCGGCCCGTATCTCAGTCCTTTACACCGAACGTGACGACTGGGTAGATAACACCTTTACCGGCCAGTCCGACGCACTCGGCGGTTACGATGAACTGGCGGTTCGCGCCCAGTTGCTGATCGAGCCGAGCGATGATTTCAGCGCGCTGCTCAATGTGCATTCGCGCAACCTGAACGGTACGGCACGTCTGTTCCGCGCCAATATTATTAACCCCGGAACAAACGACCTGGTCTCCGGGTTTACCCCCGACACCGGGTTTGACCGCGACTCAATCAGCATCGATGGCGAGAACTTCCAGGACCTGGACGCCTTCGGCGCATCGGCGAAGCTGGTATGGGATCTTGGGACGACCACGCTGACCTCGGTCACCGGTTACGAGAGCGTCGAATTGTTTAGCCGCGGCGACATCGATGGCGGTTTTGGCGCGTCTTTCTTACCATCATCCGGCCCCGGCTTTATTCCGTTTTCCGCGGAAAGCGCTGACGGTATCCCGAATCTGGACCAGTTCAGCCAGGAATTCCGGCTCTCAAGCAACGATTGGGACAAGGGAGTCTGGCAGGCCGGCTTCTATTATTTTACTGAAGACATCGATATTGAGAGCTTTTCCTACGATACCTTGTTTGGGGGTGTCGACTGCTCGCAATTCGGTGAGACCTTTTGCGATGGCTACGCAACGCAGTCGCAGGAAACCGACGCCTGGGCGATATTTGCTTCGGTTGATCTCGCGATCTCTGATGTTTGGTCGGTCGCCGGTGGACTGCGTTACTCGGATGACCAAAAAGACTTCGTGGCCCAACGGTTTCTACCCCTGGGCTTCAACGCCGCCATGTTCGGAACCATGCCGACCGGTCCGATTCCACGAAAAACGGATGACAACGTGATCACCTGGGATATCAGCACGACCTATGCTGTCAATGATCATGTCAACTTTTACAGCAGGCTCGCAAAAGGCTTCCGTGCACCGAGCATCCAGGGCCGCGTATTGTTTAACAACGATATCGACGGTACCGACCCGGCCATCGATGGTGTTTCGGTGGCGAAAAGCGAAGAAATCATCTCGATTGAGGCCGGGTTCAAGACCGAATCGGTTGATGGCCGTATGCGCTTCAACATCAACGGCTTTTATTTCGTGGTCGACGACCAGCAGGTTACGGCCGTCGGTGGCGCAATCAACATCAATACCTTGTTCAATGTCGATAAGACGATCGGCTATGGGTTTGAGGGCGATCTGCAATTTGTGCCGAATGACAACTGGAGTTTCAGTGCCGGCATCAGCTACAACAACACCGAGATCGATGACCCGAACCTGACCGTTACTCCTTGTGGCGCACCGTTTATTCTTTGTACGGTTCTCGATCCGTTGGTCGCAGGACCGGGCGGGAGCATGCTTGCGGCTATCGATGGCAACAGCCTGCCACAGGCGCCCGAGTGGGTAATCAGCGGGACCGCACGGTATTCGGCTCCGATGGCGAACGGCGAATTCTATGTCCTGCTCGACGGTTCGTATCGCAGCGACATAATTTTCACCCTGTATGAATCGGCGGAATTCAGCAGCGATTCTCTGGTGAATCTGGGCTTGCGTGCGGGATACGTCGTCAACGACGGCCAATATGAGTTTGCTGTCTTTGGCCGCAACATCACCGACGAAGTGGAACTGGTTGGCGGCATCGACTTTAATAACCTGACCGGTTTCGTCAACGCTCCGCGGACCTGGGGTGTGGAGGTTATTACGCGCTTCTAGTCAATTATCAAGTAGTAGACGATGGCAAAAGGCCCGGCCCGAACAGCCGGGCCTTTTTTTGATTCCATCGCGTGCTTTTGCTTGCAACGGCAACCGGTATAATTGAGCAGGTGTCAACCAATGAAAAGAGTGAATAGACCATGAAAGGAAAGAATCAAATGCCGGCAATTTTTCTGTTTCTTTTGGCGGTGCTCACAATACCGACTGCCTGTGCCAGCGATTCGCAAAAGGTCGACCTGATCATCAGGGGTGACCACGTCCTGACCATGGACCCTGATCAGACGGTGATCACCGACGGCGCCGTGGCAGTCAACGACGGCATCATCGTCGCCATCGGTCCGGCCGAGGGGATCATGGCCAGCTACCAGGCCAAAGAGCTGCTGGATGGCACCGGCAAGATCGTGATGCCGGGCCTGATCAACGGGCACTCTCATGCCGCAATGACCTTGCTCAGGGGCATTGCCGACGACCTCGAACTGATGGAGTGGCTGACCCAATATATTTTCCCGGCCGAAAACCGCTTCGTCGATGCAGCATTCGTTCGTCTCGGTACCGAGCTGGCCTGCTGGGAGATGTTGCGCGGCGGTACCACGACGTTCGTGGACATGTATTACTTCCCGGACAGCGTTGCCGAGGCCGTGGAGACCTGCGGAATGCGAGCGGTCATCGTGCCATCGACGATAGATCAGAAAAGCCCGGACGCCGAGAACGGCGAGCAGTCCTTGCGCCAGGCGGTCGATTTCGTGCAGCGGTGGCGGGGCAGGAACAACCGGATTATTCCGATTATCGGCACCCATTCCGTCTATACAGTCTCACCCGAGAATCTCGTGCAGGTGCGGGCCGAGGCCAAAAAGCTCGGCGTTGCGGTCGGCATCCACCTGGAGGAGTCGCCATTCGAGATCGATATCACCCGGGAAAATCACGATATGACCCCGGTCGAATTGCTCGATTCGCTGGGGTTTTTCGATGGCCCCACCATAGGCGCGCACGTGGTCTGGCCCAGCGAGACGGATATTGCGGTGCTGGTGGAAAAGAATATCGGCGTCATTCATAACCCCACGTCGAATATGAAGACTTCAGCAGGCGTTTCCCCGGTGGTCGAGATGCTGGCGGCCGGTGTTAAAGTCGGTCTGGGCACCGACGGCGCCGCCAGCAACAACGATCTCGATATGTGGGAGGAAATGCGCCTGGCCGCTTTCCTGCAAAAAGTCAGCACCATGGACCCGAAAGCCTTGCCGGCGTCCGCGGTCTTGCAGATGGCCACCAGCGGCGGTGCGCAGGCGATCGGGCTGGGCGCTGAAATCGGTTCGCTGACGGTCGGCCGCAGAGCGGACCTGATCCAGGTCAGCTTTGCCGATGTCCACTTCGTGCCCACTTACGATATCGTTTCTCACCTGGTCTACGTAGCTGACGAGCAGGATGTCGAATCAGTCATCGTCGATGGCAAAATTGTCGTCAAAGACAAGCAGGTTCTGACCGTAGATACAAAGCGCGTCCGCGCCGAAGCCAATGCGCTGGCCGCAAGAATACAGGCGGCCCTGGCGGCAAATCCCTAGCCCAGAAAACTGGCGCCATACTCCATCGGGGAAAGATCGAAGTACGCGGCCAGGCTTTGCCCGATATCGGCAAAGGTCTCCCGGCGGCCCAAAGAGCCTGGCTGCACAGCGTTGCCATAGACCAGTACCGGTATATGCTCACGGGTATGGTTAGTGCCCGGCCAGGTCGGGTCGCAGCCGTGGTCGGCGCTGATGATCAGCAGGTCCTCGTCGCCCAATACGGCGAACAAGTCCGGCAGCCGTGAATCGAAATACTCGAGCGCGTTCGCATAACCGAGCACATCCCGCCGGTGGCCGTAGAGCATGTCGAAGTCCACGAAATTGGTGAACACGATGGACCGGTCGGGAGCCGAGGCGAGCGCGGCCAGCGTGGTATCGAATAAGGCGGCATTGCCGTTGGCCTTGAGCTTTTGGGTGATCCCCCGGTGCGCAAAAATATCTGCTATTTTGCCGACGCTGATGACTTCGCCGCCGGATTCCACCAATTTATCCAGGACCGTCGGCGCCGGTGGCGGCACGGAAAAATCACGGCGATTACCGGTACGCTCAAAACTGTCTTTGTCATCGCCGACGAAGGGTCGTGCTATCACTCGCCCGATGTTGTAGTCGTCCACCAGTTTCCGGGCGATTTTTGACAATGCCAGCAATCGATCGAGACCGAAAGACTCCTCATGGCAGGCGATCTGGAACACGCTGTCGGTCGAGGCATAAACGATCGGTTTGCCCGTTCGCATATGTTCCGTGCCCAATTCCGCGATAATCACGGTGCCCGATGCGTGACAGTTGCCCAAAACACCGGGTAGGTCAGCCTGTTCGATCAGTTTTTCCAGCAGTTCGGGCGGAAAAGTATGCTCGCGTTCCGTGAAATACCCCCAGTCGAACAACACCGGCACGCCGGCCATTTCCCAGTGCCCGCTCGGCGTGTCCTTACCGGTGCTCAGTTCGGCCGCATGGCCATAGGCGCCAATGATTTCGATATCGCGGTCGAGGCCGGCCGGAAATTCGCCGCAACTTTCCTTGCTTGCGTGCAGCAGGCCCAGGCGCGAAAGATTGGGCAGGACCAGTGCTCCGCGCGAGTCGCCGGCCAACCCGCGGGCGCAATGTTCCGCGATATGGCCGAAGGTATTGGCACCGCTGTCGCCGAAGCTTTCAGCATCCTCGGTCTCGCCGATGCCGAAAGAATCCATAATCAGGATGATGGCTCTTTTCATTTTCGTGACCCGCGGTCCTGAACCGTTGTCAGGTCACATCCCTTGCAGCGACAGGAAGAAACCGGCGAGCGCGGCATTCATCAGGTTTGCCAGCATGCCTGCGACAACCGCCATTAAACCCAGCCGGGCAATATCGTGGCGGCGTTTCGGCACGATACTCCCGAGCCCGCCCATCAGTATGGCGATGGACGACAGGTTGGCGAAGCCGCACAGGGCAAACGTCACAATGGCTTGGGTGTGTACGGACAAAGTGTCCTTGATCTGCACAAAGTTCACATAGGCATAGAATTCGTTGATGACAAATTTCTGCCCGATCAGGTTTCCTGCTACGACCGCCTCCGACCATGGCACGCCGAGTACGAAGGCAAGCGGCGCGAATAACTGGCCAAGGAAAAATTGTAGGGTGATGTCCTGATAGCCAAACAAACCGGCGACGCCGGAAATCAGGCCATTGAGCAATGCGATCATCGCCACGAAGGCCAGCAGCATCGCGCCCACATTCAGTGCCAGTTTAAGCCCGATCAGTGCGCCGCTGCCGACCGCATCGAAAATGTTGACCGGTTTATCCTCGTCTTTCTCGGGTTCGATCTTCGCATCTGCTGCCCGATCATCCGTTTCCGGCTTGATGATCTTGGCCATCAACAGGCCGCCAGGCGCCGCCATGAAGCTGGCCGTGATCAGGTAATTGAGATCGACGCCCATGGACGCGTAGGCCGCCATGACGGCACCGGCAATGGTGGCGCAGCCGCCGGTCATCACGGCGAACAACTCGGACTCCGACATGTTGGCGAGATATGGCTTGACCACCAGGGGCGCTTCGGTGTGGCCGACAAAAATATTGGATGCCGCCGACATGGATTCGGTACGACTGGTCTGCAGCAGGCGATGAAGACCGCCGCCGACAAAGGCGACTACTTTTTGCATGATCCCCAGGTAATAAAGCGTCGACATCAATGCCGAAAAGAAAACGATTACCGGTAAGACATTCAGTGCAATCGTAAAACCCAGGCTTTCTTTTGCCCGTGTCCCAAAAACAAATTCAGTGCCCGCGTTCCCATAATCGATGACATGCTGCACACCAGATACCACGCCACTGAGTAAATCCCTGCCCGCGGGAAAATACAGAATCAGCGCAGCGATGGTCGCCTGCAAGGAGAAAGCGAGCACGATCGTTCGATAATTGATTTTCTTGCGGTTATTGGAAAGCAGCATCGCTAGCGCGATGAGAACCATCATTCCGACCAGGCTCATGAGTATCGGCATTGGAGAATCTCTGTAACGCAGGGTCATGGTAATTTACTATCAATTGCCACGCGTTTGCACTCAGTGTGTGAATTTATAGGAAAAAAAGGCGTTTCGCCGGGAGAGAAGCAATGAAAATGGTGATCGGATCCTTATTGGCGTTTGCAATCGGAGCCCTGTGCAAGGTCACAGGCGTACCGGTGCCGGCGCCGCCGGCCATTATGGGTGCGCTGCTGGTGTTCTCGATGACCAGTGGCTATGTGCTGGCCGGGCGCTATGCCCGCGCCAGGCAAGAAGGAGACCCGTCATGATTCCATCCGCTATCGGTCTGATCCTGGGCATGGGTATCGGGATCGCTTGCTACTGGTTCGATATTCCGCCCCCGGCGCCGCCAAAGCTTGCCGGCGCACTGCTGGTGATTGCGATGACCGCGGGATTTGTTGCTACCGATTTGTTGATCGGTGGGTGAAGTAGTCCGGACTGGCAGAGACTTTCGATAGCCAGGCCTGGCGGGATTGGCTGAGAATTCCATGTATCGTCCAGGCAGAAAAAAGGCGCCAGCGGCGCCTTTTTTGCAATCCACCGCGAGCTCAATGATACAGGCGCGCCATGTAATCCACGGCCGCTTTGACATCATCGTCGCTCAGGCTCATCGCGCCACCCTTTGGCGGCATCATCCCGGTATCGCCCTGGTAGCCATTAATCGCATGCTCGTACAATGTCGGCAGGCCCTGGTCTATACGCGGTGCCCAGGCGTCGTGGTCACCGACTTTCGGCGCGCCGGCAATGCCGATACCATGACAGGCGATGCAACTGGTGTTGTAAATATCTTCACCGGACGTTGCAGCGGCAACCGGTTCCGGCTCCCGCGCCACGGCCCCATCGGACTGGCCGGCGATGGCAACCCGGGCGACCGGCGCAATACGCTTGGCCAGTTCTGCCTGGTAAGTCGGATCTTCCATCACGAAAACATTTTGGGTTTCCTCAATAATTGCCTGCGCCACAAAAAAAATAACAAAAGTGAATACAACCAGCAGGCCGAGAACCAAACCCATTTTATCGAAGAATTTGCGGTCGTGGCTCACAGCGCTGCTCCTGATTCCGGTGCGTAAATGGGCGCGCGAAGTATACTGGCAAGGCCGGCCGCTATAAAGGAAGGCGCTTGATATCGCCCGGTTTAATCATCCGCGCGCCACTGCATGTGGCGTTTATGCGAGAAAGAGCCTATCCAGAATGGCCGCCGTGAGCAGTAGACCCAACTGCACGATCGATGCGGCGAATGTTCGCCAACTTTGCGAAACACTGGGTTGGATCACGAGGCGTATGCTTGCAGCAATGAAAAACGTGCCGCCAGCGGCGGCGCCCAATAAGTAGATCCACCCCAAACCGAACCACACAAGTGTAAGGGATAATGTCACCATGGCCACCGTATGGGCGAGAATCGCCCGAGTTGCGGTGCTTTCGGTGACTACCACCGGCAACATCGGAATTTCCGCTGCCGCATAGTCCTTTTTACAGGCGAGGGCTAACGCCCAGAAATGTGGTGGTGTCCATAAGAACAGCACGGTTGCCAGTATGATTGGAGCTGGCGCGAGGGAGGAATCCACCGCGGCTGCGCCCGCCATAACCGCAAAACTGCCCGAGAGACCCCCAATCACGATATTGAGCCAGGTGCGGCGCTTCAGCCACACGGTGTAAACCACACCATAGGTGAAAGCACCGAGAAATATGTACGCGCCAGCGATTATGTTGGTTGCCAGCGTCGCTGCCACCAGCCCCACGAACAAGACCAAACCAATCGATCCCAGCCAGTAGCCATCGGCCTTAAATCGCCCGGTCACGAACGGTCGCTGCTGGGTCCGCGTCATCTGCGCGTCGATATCGCGCTCGTACAGCTGGTTGAACGCTCCAGCGCTGGCCGAGGACAACAGCACCCCGAGCCCGAGTACCAGTACCTGCCAAGGGGACAACCCGCTACCCGGGCTGACGGCAATGCCTGCAAGCGCGCATGCCATGATCAAGAACCCCAGTCGTACCTTTGCGGTGGCGTAAATCAGCTTTAGCGTTTGAATCATCGAAAAATCAATGTTATGGCGAAAGTGCTGGGACGTTACCAGAGCATCGCGACATTATAACTCAAACGGGAAATACGCAGAGATTCCACTTTGGAGGCGGATACTTGCGGTGTGGCCGGTGGCCATGCACCGGATTGGCAAGGAGCCGCAATCCGGCCGCGGCGAGTCACGGAACATTACGACAACCGGCGAGGGTGAGGCTGCTCAAGCAATCGAAATCCGCTGGCTGCGGCGCCACGGTCCTGCGCATAAGGTCAGGGTACGTGGTTTATCGCACCGTGTGCTAGTATTTCATCGAGTTGGCCGATCTGCCAGCTCGGGGGGGGAAATGATGAAATGTTTGTATTACCTCGCGCCCACGCTGGTCAGTAGCCACAACATTTCTGATGATTTACATGAGGCTGGCATTGATGACTGGTTCTTTCACATTCTAAGTAAAGACGAAGCCGGGCTAAAAAAAGAAAAATTACATTCCAGTAACTATATCGAAACATTAGATATTATTCGCGACGGAGTGATAGGCGCGAATCTGGGCTTTATCATCGGAGCAATAGTTGCCGCTGTGTTTATGTACTTCGAGCCATTTGGCCCGGACAGGCCAACTTACATTTATTTTATTTTTGCCGCTTTTGTAACACTGTTTGGTGCCTGGGTAGGTGGTTTGACGGGTATCGACAACGAGAACGCCAAGCTGCGCAGATTCCACGACGACATCGAAGCCGGCAAATATCTGATTTTAATTTACGCCCGGAAAATGCACGAAGAGACGATCAGAGCAATGATGGGTAATAAGCATACGGAAGCTTCGCTGGTCGGGGTTGACACGCATTTCATCAATCCGTTTAGTCGCGTGCGGCGCCGCCGGAAATAATGAATTCTTGGCCCACATGAAAGGCGCTAGGGTATGGCATTAGCAATTGTTCTGGCTTTACTGGTTATCGGGTCTGTCATATTCCACTTCTGGAGCCCATGGTGGTTTACACCGGTAGCGTCGAACTGGGGATCGATAGACGACACAGTAGAAATCACCTTTTGGATCACCGGGATTGTCTTTGTCGCGATCAATTTATTTTTGGCCTACGCGGTTTTCCGCTACCGCAAAAAGAAGGGGTCGAAGGCACACTACGAACCGGAAAATACCAAGCTTGAGATCTGGCTTACGGTAATTACCACTGTCGGGGTGGTTATATTGCTGGCGCCGGGCCTGATTGTCTGGGCAAAATTTGTCAACGTCCCCGAAGGTGCGGCGGAGGTTGAGGTCATTGGTCAACAGTGGCATTGGAGCTATCGTTTTCCAGGAGTAGACGGCGAGTTCGGCACTATCGATCCTAAGCTTTATAGCTTCGATAACCCCTTCGGCATGAATCCTGACGATCCCAACGGTCAGGACGATATTTTGGTATCGAGTCAGGAAGTACACTTGCCGATAGACGAGCCGGTTAAAATTCTGCTCCGTTCCAAAGACGTGCTGCATAACTTCACCGTGGCGCAATTCCGGGTCAAGATGGATATGGTGCCGGGTCTGGTCACTTACATGTGGTTTACCCCCACTCGAACCGGAACATTCGACGTGCTTTGCGAAGAATTGTGTGGTGTGGCGCATTACGCCATGCGTGGGCGAGTCGTGGTGGATGAAGCGGACGCGTTCCAAGCGTGGCTGAGCGGCCACCCCACCTACGCCGAGACCCTGATTAAGACACCGGCTGATGCCCATGCGGGCCAGGCCTTGTATGCGGTGTGCAGCGCTTGCCATGGACCAGACGGGGGCGGCAATGCAGCGTTGAACGCACCGAAATTGGCCGGTCAACATGCTTGGTACCTCGAGCGTCAATTGAACAACTACAAAGCGGGCGCCCGCGGCACGCACGAAGACGATGTTTTTGGCAGGCAGATGGCGCCCATGGCCGCAACTTTGGTTGATGACGCCGCGATTGCGAACGTAATCGCCTATATCGATACGCTTCCGGATGATGCCGCCCCGGCCACCGTGACCGGGGATGCCAGGAGGGGCAAAAAACTTTATATGACCTGTGCCGCCTGTCACGCGCCTGATGCGAGCGGTATTTGGTCGCAGAAAGCTCCTCGCTTAGCCGGTATGAGTGACTGGTATATGAGCAATCAAATCAAGAACTTCAAACAAGGTATACGTGGCACCCATCTAAAAGACACCTATGGCGGGCAGATGGCGTTGATGGCGAGGATGTTGCGTAACGAAAAGGACATAAATGATGTCATTGCCTACATCAATACTTTGTGACGGCCGCCGGGAATGGAATGATGATATTCCGATCAGCAACGCGCATTGAGAAAATAGACTAGAGGTTTTTCTGATGGAACATGTAGCAATCGCCGACCAGGTGCACGAGCTTCACCACCCGAAAAGCTGGTTTACAACCTATATCTGGAGCCAGGACCACAAGGTCATTGCCGTTCAGTACACCATCACCGCAGTCAGCGTCGGTTTGGTCGCCCTGGGCATGTCGTTATTGATGCGTCTGCAACTGGGGTTCCCAGACACCTTCTCTTTGATTGCGCCATACGAGTATTACCAGTATGTAACCATGCACGGCATGATCATGGTCATATACCTGCTCACCGCACTGTTTCTCGGAGGCTTTGGGAACTACCTGATCCCGCTGATGCTGGGTGCCCGCGACATGGTTTTCCCGTACTTAAACATGCTGAGTTTCTGGGTGTATTTGCTCGCGGTCATCGTTTTAATGGCGAGTTTTTTCATACCGGGCGGACCAACCGGCGCCGGTTGGACCCTGTACCCGCCACAGGCCATTTTGACAGGCACGCCGGGCGCCGACGGCGGCATTTTCCTGATGCTTGTTTCTCTTGCGATTTTCATTATTGCGTTCACCATGGGCGGGCTGAACTACGTGGTGACTGTGCTGCAGGCGCGTACCCGCGGCATGACCCTGATGCGCATGCCGCTAACCATTTGGGCAATTTTCACCGCCACCGTTCTTGGCCTCCTCGCGTTCCCGGCTTTATTCGTCAGCGCGGTAATGATGTCGTTTGATATGAAGCTTGGCACCAGCTTTTTTATGCCCGCGATTTTGTCCATGGGTGAAACGCTCGATCACGACGGTGGCAGCCCGATATTGTTTCAACACTTGTTCTGGTTTTTTGGTCATCCCGAGGTTTACATCGTCGCGTTGCCAGCCTTCGGTCTGGTTTCGGATGTGCTCAGTTGCCATGCCAGGAAAAATATATTTGGTTATCGGATGATGGTATGGGCGATCCTGGCGATCGGCAGCATCAGCTTTGTCGTGTGGGCCCACCACATGTACGTCAGTGGTATGAACCCCTATTTTGGCTTCTTCTTTGCGACCACGACACTAATTATCGCGATCCCGACGGCCATCAAGGTATACAACTGGGTGCTGACCCTTTGGCGGGGGAACATCCACCTCACCGTCCCGATGCTGTTTGCGATCGCCTTCATTTTTACCTTTATTCACGGCGGACTGACTGGCCTGTTTCTGGGTAACGTGATTGTGGATATCCCGCTTTCAGATACCTATTTCGTTGTGGCTCATTTTCATATGGTAATGGGTGTGTCGCCGGTGCTGGTTGTATTCGCCGCGCTCTACCATTGGTTTCCAAAAATCACCGGAAAGATGTTTAACAAAACTCTGGGCATGATCCATTTCTGGCTAACTTTCCTCGGCACTTATGCGATCTACCTGCCGATGCACTATCTTGGCTTTTTGGGCGTGCCACGCCGCTACTACGCCCTGGGAAGCACCGACTTTATCCCCGAGTCGGTCCAAACGCTGAATGCAGGCATTACCGTGGCGGCCTTGATCGTTGGCACGGCCCAGCTCGTGTTTATCGTCAATATGATCTGGAGCCTGAGCAAAGGCAAGAAAGCCGAGTCCAATCCGTGGGGAGCTACGACTCTGGAATGGCAGACCCCCGATACCCCTCCCAAGCACGGTAACTGGGGTCCCACACTGCCGGTGGTTCATCGCTGGGCTTACGATTACAGCGTACCTGGTGCCAAGCGGGACTTCATTCCGCAAAACGAGCCCGATGAAGAAGCGGGCACGAGCGGTAGCCGGGACTGAGTTGTGATTGTCACACTAGCGTTCCTGGTGGTAGTCGCCATCATCGTCGTGTGGTGGTTGCTGCCGCAAAACCTGACCGCCAAACCATGGCTGGCGCATGGCCCCATCGAGGACCCCGGACCGGAACGCGATTTCGCAACGGCAAAAATCGGTCTGTGGGTGTTCCTTGCGGTAGTCAGTTCAGTGTTCGCCTTGTTCGTCAGCGCCTATTCGATACGCATGGAGCTTGCCGATTGGAATCCGCTGCCGGATCCCAGATTGTTGTGGATCAATACGGGCGTGTTGTTATTGAGCAGCGCTGCCTTTCAACTTGCACGTAACGCTACTCAAAGAGAACAACTGCACGGCGTGAGGACCAGTCTCATAGCAGCGGGTATCCTTACATTTGCATTTCTGGCTGGGCAGCTATTGGCGTGGCGACAGTTAAACGCCAGCGGCTATTTCATATATGCTAACCCGGCCAATGCGTTCTTTTACTTGATTACCGCCCTGCATGGCTTGCACCTGCTGGGTGGTTTGTGGGTGTGGAGCAGGACCACTTACAAGGTATTTGGCGGTGCTGACGCGAGCAAAATAGCCCTAAGCGTGGAGCTGTGTACCATTTACTGGCACTATTTATTGTTGGTTTGGTTGGCGTTGTTTGGTTTGCTGTTGTCCACGTAGAAGGATAAACGCGTATGGCACAAGATGCCCTAACAAGTACAGGTGAATCTATCGCCGTGCCAGATGGCCTGGCTGGGGTAGCTTCCGATTGGTCCGCGGATAAGGAAGCCTTCGGTGTCCCTTGGGGCAAGGCGATGATGTGGATATTCCTGGTCAGCGATACCTTCATCTTTGCCAGCTTCCTGACCGGCTACATGACGGTGCGGATATCTACCACCGTGCCGTGGCCAAACACTAGCGAGGTCTTCGCTCTCACGATTGCCGGCCAGCATATTCCCCTCGTCCTGATCGCCATCATGACCTTCGTTTTGATTACCAGCAGCGGAACCATGGCCATGGCCGTTAATTTTGGTTACCGTGGCGATCGCAAAAAAACCGCCATGTTGATGATGGCCACCGCCGTTCTTGGCGCAATGTTTGTCAGCATGCAGGCATTCGAATGGACCAAACTGATCATGGAAGGCGTGCGGCCCTGGGGTAATCCCTTTGGGGCTGCGCAATTTGGTTCGACATTTTTTATGATTACCGGCTTCCACGGCCTGCATGTGTCAGTAGGGGTAATCTACCTGAGCATCGTCGCTTTTAAAGTCTGGAGGGGTGACTACGCGCGGAAAGGCAACTACCAGATTGTGGAAATCACGGGGCTTTACTGGCATTTCGTTGACCTGGTCTGGATATTTATCTTCGCACTCTTCTATCTGTGGTAGGGGGAAAACATGGCGCACGCAGAAGGGCAACAACATCCGATTAAGATTTATTTGTGGATCTGGCTATTGCTGTTTGTTCTCAGCGCGTTCTCCTATATGGTGGACTACCTGCAAATCCAGGGATATCTCCGCTGGACTTTGATCCTCATATTTATGTTTTTGAAGGCAGGCCTGATCGTCTCCGTCTTTATGCACATGGCCTGGGAGCGGCTTGCATTGGTCTACGCCATCCTGGTGCCGCCCCTTTGCTTGTTCGTATTGGTCGGCCTGATGGCCACCGAAGCTGACTATACTTTCCTGACGCGGCTGGCGTTCTTTGCGAAGTAAATCGTTAGTAACCCAGGTTGTGATCAGCCTGTCAAAAGATTCTCTTCCGCAACAACAGGAGCGTGGTCAGCACAAAGGCGGCGACGGCGGACAGGCCCACGTACCACTCGATTTCTTCAGGCACATAGGCGTCAGCAATGAAATTGCCGCTGACACCTGGAATACTCCACAGATCCCCACTGCCACGGCCAACTTTTAGCTGGCCTTTCATGCCTTTCTCCATGTGTTGTGCGACATCACAATGCACCAGGTAGGTCTGGTGATCGCTCGGCACGATGAACGTACCCGTTCGACTGTGACCACCGGCAGCTTCCAGGTGAAACATGCCGCCCGGGTAAAGATACCTGGGCAGACCGTGGATCATCCATTGGTGCCTTACTTGATCCTTGTTGACAAGAGTTATCGTCACCCGGCTGCAAGGTTCCACCAGGAATTCGTGCTGGCTAAAGCCATACACGGTCCCTGGATTATCGGTTGCGAATTCGGTGCCGGCGGAGACTGTAAATTCATAATCGGGGCCGAATTGCTTGCAGTCGCGAGGCAACACATCGGTGTTGCTGTTCATCACGACGCCGCCATTATCCAGGGTCATATTGTGCTGGTGAGCGGAGTGTTGCGCAGTCTGCGCTGGGCCGGGTTGCTGTGAAGCTCCCGCCGCCATTGCGACGCAGCCGAGGATTACCGCTAGAAACGCACTGCCGGTGTTTGCAGATCCCAGCATCACCAACGCTCAGGATGTCTGGACGCCACAAGGACCAGCGAGAAGACTGCACCGAGGGCGATGGCAAACCCCAGCAGCCGCACAATCATCCAGCCATCCATCCTGGGCTCAGAGAACAAACCCGGCGCGTAGCTCTCCCATACAGGTGTTTGTCTGCGGTAATACGCTTCGGTGAAGTAAGGCTGCCAATTCACGCCGTAAGTCTTCGGCCAGCCATCGTCCTGGAGGTAGTCCTCGTAAACGATTGCGCTGATATTGCCGCCGGGTCCTATACCATCAGTGGTAACCCCCCTGCTTTGATGGTCGTGAAATAGCCACACCCCACTGCCGTAGGAATTCAGGCCATCGTTTGTGGTCACCAAGCTTAGATCGAGGCGCTGTGCAGTGGCGATCCAGACCACGTCTCGGGTAATCCGTGAGGCGGGCTCGACGGCGATGCCGTCACGGTGGGTAATGGTGACGGTGTGCCCATGCGTATGTAAAGCAATCCCGTTACTGCCACCGTTGGCCACGCGGAGTTTAATGCGTTCATCGGGTCGTGCGATTACCAGGGATTCCCTGAAAGTGTAAGGAAAGGACCGGCCATTGAGCACGAAGTAGTCGCTGGTTGCATCGGTGACGTCGTAGCGTCGATGCATTGATTCGGTAATCAGGCGCGGGTCGTTGAAACGCTGAATGCGGTTATTGAGATCGCTGTCTATGTCCATATAATGCAGGTCGTACTCCCTGTCAAATTGTTCCTTGACGGCCTGCGAAGGCACGCGGACATGGCCAGCGCCTATATTCAGTGTTTGTAACCAGTTATTCGGACGGTTTTCTTCAACAACAAATAGTCCCTGTAGCCCCATCATGACATGGACATGGGGCTGCACATGGCAGTGATAAAATTTGGTACCCGCCGTGCGCGGATTTAGATCATAGGTTCGTGCCTGACCCGGCAAGACGGGCACTTCACTCGTAAAGGGCACGCCATCGTTGCCTTCGCCGGAAGCGTCACGGAAGGAATGATCCACGCCGTGAAAATGCAGGGTATGGGGCATGTAATGACCATTTTCCAAGGTTATCCGGACCTGATCGCCTTGCTCGATTCGAATTACCGGGGAAGGCAACCGTAGCAATGCACGTGCCTTTAGCGACTGAAAATTTTCCGTGTCCATACCAAAATGCTTGGGTACAAACACCCAGAAACCCGGCTTGATACCAGGCGCAATGGCGAATTGAGTCACCGGTTGTTGCAACTCCGGGGACCCGCCATTCAACTCCACGACTTCAAGCCGGATGTGAATTTCATCGGGATCGCCATCGCCATCCAGGTCACGCCCTTTCACCACCGCATCAGGCGTCAAGCCACTTTTCATCAGCGTCTGATGAGACACATTGTTGGTGCCACGCACGAATGCGGCGATCGCGTGGGGATTATCGGCAACACAGGTGGGTGAACGACGTATCTCAACGCCCTCGATGGTTTGCGCGTCCCGCCAGCCCAACACATCGGTGGGGCACGGCTCTTCCCCCGTCTCGCCCGCCGGCGGCCTCGATTCTGGCAGAGGTCTGTAACTACTTACTCCAAACCACTGGGCAAACTGAAGGCGCAGAGACTTCGGATACCACTGTGGCGGGAAACACAGCAGTGCGACCAGAACTGATATCAACAACCACCAACGAGTACGCATGGTTACTACCTCATACGAGCAGCCTTGGCGCGCCAGCGGGCGAAACCACCGCTCATAACCCAATAATTGATTTGCACAAGAATTACCAAACCGATAAACAGTGGCAGATATCCAAAGCCCGTGCCGCCTACTTCAAAAGGGAATACTGCCCGGTAGATTTTGCCTTTGGTCGGGTGCTTTGTTGTTACGATGCCGATGTAATTGCCTGGTTCTTCAAAGGTATATTCCACCGTAAATACTGCATTAGGCCGTTTTACGGGAGGTTGATAAAAGACCGTCTGACGTTCGAGGTATTCGCTTTGGGCAATATCCTCCCATTTCGCAAAACGACCGAGATCTTTTATATCCCGAATAATCCGGAAGTCCAGCGGCATCTCTTTCAGGCTGTTATGCAGGTAGTCAAGCACGAACACAGTGCCGGTTACATCTGGAATATCCTCACAATACTCCTTATTTGCCCTCGTTTCTGGCTGGTAGATGGTGAAGTGTGCCTGGAAGAAATCGATTTGAATGATGCACAAATCGTCCTCAGAAGAGACCCCTCCATGTGCTGCCGCTTTCAGGCAAAAACACAGCGCGCCCAGCAGGGGCAACCAGCGAGCGTTGTGCGAGGATAGTAGATTGCAGCGCATATAATTTACAGGCTCCATCGCCCTGAACCGCCGGCCTAAGGGAGCGGGGAATTTTTACTGGCATCTATAACTACATAACTTCACGCCGGCACCACTCTCAACCGGCGCCAATTTCATCACGAATATGGCGCGCGAATTATACCGGCAAGGCCGGCCGCCTTAAAGGGAGGCGCTTGATTTCGGCAGGTCCTGGGTTAGAGTGACTGAACGGTGGGAGGTAGATATGTGCCGATTACTGATCGTAGTTGTTTTTTTGTATGCCGGAGTCGCTAACACAGAAGGTAGCTGGCCATATTACGGTAATGACGCTGGTGGCAGTCGATACTCGCCTCTGACCCAAATCGACGCAGCTAGGCTCGACCAACTCGAGATCGCCTGGCAATTCCGTACTGGGGAAATGGGCCAGAACGCCAGGCAGGGAGACCGGCTCACCTTTCAGGCTACGCCAGTGCTTTGGGACGGCAAGCTCTTTCTAAGCACCGCTTTTGGTGAGGCAATTGCTGTCGACGCCGCAACTGGTAAAGAGGTCTGGCGTTTCAATTCCGACGTTCCGCGCGACATGCGTTTCGGGGAAGTTGCGTCGCGTGGGGTCACGATCTGGGAAGACGACATCACGAATCCATCTTCCGAATGCGCAGCCCGTGTCTTCATGGGAAATATCCTTGGCCAGCTTTATGCCCTGGACGCCAGGACCGGCTTGCCCTGTGAGGATTTTGGCGAACAGGGCATGGTTGACATGCGCCAGGGCGCGCGCTCAAAAAAAGCAGGAAACTACACGATAACCTCGCCACCTGCCTTGGCCGGGGAACGCCTGATCGTCGGCTCTGCGATCGGCGATAACAGTGCAGTTGATTTGGCGCGCGGTATCGTTCGTGCGCTGGATGTGCGCAGCGGAGAAGTGCTGTGGACCTGGGACCCGATTCCGACCGACCCCGATGATCCGGCGTTTTCGACATGGGAAACCGGAGTCAAAGAAACCGGTGGCGCCAATGCCTGGCCGCCGCTGTCCGTGGATCCCGAAAACGGGCTGGTTTTTGTTCCGACAGGATCGCCGTCGCCTGATTTTTACGGGGGCGAGCGCATTGGTGATGGTGTTTACGCCAATTCCATCGTGGCTTTGAGTATCGATAGCGGGGAAGTGGTCTGGTACCGCCAGCTTGTGCACCATGACGTCTGGGACTATGACCTGCCAGCCCAGCCGTTGCTGATTGACCTGCAAAAAGACGAACAAAACATTCCGGTTGTGGTGCAGACGACCAAGATGGGAATGGTGTTTGTCTTCAACCGAATCAATGGCGAGCCGGTATTTCCGATTGAAGAAAGAGCTGTCCCACAAGAAGGAGTAGAAGGCGAACATCTCTCACCCACCCAACCGTTTTCGTCACTGCCGCCACTGGTCAGCCACGAAGCGATTACCAAAGACGATGCCTGGGGCCTGTTGTTCTTTGACAAACGGTCTTGCGCCAGAAAACTTGAGCAATTCCGTTCCGAAGGAATATTTACCCCTCCCAGTTTGCAGGGAACGATGATGAATCCCGGCTATGCGGGTGGATCAAACTGGGGTGGGCTGGCCTGGGATCCGAATCAACAGATTATTGTCGCCACGGTCATGGAGCTACCATTGTGGGTCAGGTTGACACCCAGAGAAGAAGCGATACGACTTCAGGAGCTCGGCGAGCTTGACCGGGAAGGGTTGTCTCCCATGAGTGGCACACCCTATGTTATGAATCGCGGATTGGTTGAGTCACCGCTTGGCGTGCCCTGCACTAAACCCCCATGGGGAAGCCTCGTCGCGATGGACCTGGGCAAAGGCGAAATTATCTGGAAAAAACCACTGGGGACGATTGAAGATGTGGCGCCGGCCATCGTGCCGAATCTTGAGCTAGGGACACCCCTGATTGGTGGCGCCATCATTACTGCTTCCGGTCTGGTCTTTGTCGGGGCCGCGTCGGACAATTATCTGCGCGCGATTGACCTGAACACCGGTGAGGAGCTTTGGAAGGGACGACTGCCCGCCGGCGGCCAGGCGACGCCAATGACGTACGAGTTAAATGGGCGCCAGTTTGTGGTTATCGCCGCCGGTGGACACGGAGCGTATGGCACTACACGCGGCGATTACCTGGTGGCTTTCTCGCTGGGTGATTGAAAGTTCTGGCACTGGAAAGTGAGTGAATGCCTCTCGAATAGACGGGTCGAAAGAATCAGGGCTTGCTGGTATCCTTTGCGACCTTATTAAGCGCCCGTAGCTCAGTTGGATAGAGTACTGCCCTCCGAAGGCAGGGGTCACAGGTTCGAATCCTGTCGGGCGCGCCAATTAAAACAGCGGGTTAAGCTGCGTTTTGCAGCGTAAGAACACCTGATACGGAACACGTACGGAAATGCTTCCGGAGACCAGCTCTCTGCCTCAGTCGCCTGATTGGCGAACGGCCGGAGGGTATTACGCCCCTCACGGCGGTAACAGGGATTCAAGTCTCCTAGGGAGTACCATATTTATCAATCACTTAGCGAAAATTCTGTCCTTGAAAGAATGTTTTCCCAAACGGCTCCCAAAAGGAGAGACGCTATGTCTATCATTATCAATCTAAGGAAATTTGTATCGCGGTATGTACACGAGAACGCGGCTCCCGAGTTATACCTCGACACGATTCGCGTGAAATAGGGCGGGTTGGGGCGCTGCCAAGAATGTCCGCTTACTGTTGGTCGATAGCAAACAGTCGCCAAAAAGCTACCTTGGCCGACTAATCACACTTTACGAGCATCATATTCAATTTGGACCAGCGTAAAATCCAGAGTTGGGCGCTCAGTGGGCGCGGTAGAGCAGAGGATTGGATCGGGGGGAGCAATGACGAACGGGAAGGCCTACCTTGAGCTCTCAGGAGAGTGCACTTCTCATTGGTCGTCGTAGCCGTCGGTTTGGCGCTGACCATTGTAATGAGTCGACCCGCCGAGATCTCGCGGGCGATAGACGATTTCGAGAAGATTCAACGAGTCATTTCCTTGTGGAGCGGTACGTGGCTGCAGAATTATGCATTCGCGAAGTTTCCGGAACTCCAAGATGTTAGTTATCTGCCAACGGAGGCACAACTTAAGTTCAGTAGTCCTTGGTTAGGCAAACGTAGTGAGTCGCTCGCCGTGCCAGTTCGTTTAAAGATAATACCTGGCATCGTCGCTCGCTCAAGCTCCGGCGAACTCGGTGTATACGAGGGCCTAGGGTATTTCTCAACGCTCGCGTCTTTTCGCCGCCTGTGGGACGGTCTTGGCGAGAGTTTGGACCTTCTCTCACCATCCGAAGGATCCCTGATAGGAAGCAATTTCCAAGTCGCTCTCTGGGAACAAGAAGGAGACCAAGACATTGAAGAGATGCTGTATGGCGAAGTTGTAGAAGCGAGCGATACGGAGGTTGCGGGTGGTCCGTCGGAATTGATCTTGTCGATTACTCATGCTGGATACTCCACTCCCAGGATGCGGGGCTCACACAAACCGATGGTCAGCGGCGTCTACCTAGTTGCCAGTGTCACACGATGGGTCGACGCCGACGATCGCTGGATCTCCGCTCTGCTGGGTTCGAACGCTCCCGCATTTGGCGACGTACTCATTCCAATTCAGGCCTATCGGACCCGATCGATACACGGGCAGGCAGCGCTGAGCGAGTTCTTCGGCGTCGACTTCGAGCGTTATGGATCCTTTGCTGAAGCATTTCGCGAACTCGATGGCTTCACGAGCGAGATCGGGGATGTCCGGCTGGACAGCGTTGCGCGAGTGTTGGAGAATGAACGGAAACGGACGTCCGAGTCGTTCCAAGCCTTCGGTTTGAAGGTGCCGGCGGCGGAGCTATATAGATGGGGCTCGCCCCTGCTTGTCGTGATTCAACTCTATTTCCTTCTCCACCTGAACGCCTTGACGAGCGCGGTGGCTGCTAGCGAGAGGCGATCCGTGCCTTGGATCGGAATATACAACAATCGGTTGTCGCGAACGGTCACGGTCACATCGGCCGTGATGCTCCCGTTGGCGGTTGTCGTTGTACTCCAATTGGATGGTTGGTCCTCTCACTGGTTGGGATGGCTGTTGAATGGCACGCTAGTGGCCGCAAGCACAACTATTGGGGGCTTCACGGCAGCAGCCCTACACAAGATCCACCAAGAGTCAGCGTCGTAGGGAATCGGGCGGGACCTCTGCTCACAAGCTTGTGATTTCGCTCTTTCATGCGGTGCAGACCAGCTTAGGCTCCCCATATCTAAGCGATAACGCTAGGCCAGAGTCCAAATTAGCGCATGTCCGTTCAGCTTCGAAAGCGGAATTTTAGCGAGGTCCCTCGGTCCAGCCTGCAACCGAAGTCGGGATGCATCGCCCGTTCGCAACGGGCCGTGAACAAAATGATCCACATCGATTGATTGATATTTGCGGCGCGCCAACGCGTTACCGACTTTTTATCTACAACGCATATTGCTCAAATGAACGGATTTTAAGTCGTTCCTGCGCTGTTTTTCAGCGTTTCTAACGATACCAGAATCGTTATCTAACTTACTGACACAACAAGCAATTGGAGTGGTTTCCTACTTCTCTCTTGCCTTGGTTGTTTGAGGCTCGTTTTGGGTGAGTGTGGCCCAAATTTGGACCATTTCATTGAAAAGTTCAGTTCCGGTAGCTTGTCTGTAACGGAATTTTTGTGAATTATAAAAACTCAATGCGTCAAGCTCGTCAATTGGCTAAACCTCCTCGATGTCTTCGAATTCCGCTAACGGGTCGGCATGTATGCAGCGAGCAACGAAAATACCTAAGATATGCACCTTAGGTAGCTGGTGCTTGATGAGATTGGCGCAGCATTTGAAGTGCTTTCCTGTGGTGAGGACGTCGTCAAATAGTACGATTCCTTTTGACCGTACGTCTTTCGCATTGAGCAGGTCTATATCAATTTCTAAGATCTCGGACAGCCGGTTTGGACTTATTCGATCATGGTCGCGGTGATGGTCAGCGTTAACGCTTTCGGTCTGCCGTATCATCTGCCGAATATCGGCGTCGAAACCATCAAATGCCTCTGTGAGCGTCTGAGTCAATCGAGGGTCATAGTCGGCATGGCCTTCCGCCTTTGAGCACGGAATTGGCACCCAGGTGTATGACTCAATATCGTGCTGCTTGATAGATCTTCGGAGCCCTTGAGCGATCAACCTAATCGCTTGCTTCTTGTAACGTCTACGATAGATATTATTTGCAATTGCGGACGGTTTGGCCTTGAAATTGAAAATCAATTGGTTTGTAGGGCCGCCGCTATAACCTTGCCCACCGAAATACTCGCCAAAGTAAATACAGCGATCATCATCCGTTAAGTAGTAGTGACTACCTCGGCTGGTTTCGTCTATCCATGTTAACCGGCTAGGTAGCGAGGTGCTCATGGATTTCGTCGAACTCACGAACACGAATAGCGCCACGCTCTAAAAACTTAGCGGGCCAATCCAGTTTTGGATCGCGAAAGCAACTGTCAAGAATGAACAGTTTTCGCTCTTGCAAAATCGCGTGTCGTGCCTGAACCAAGGTACCAGAAGTGTTGCCAGCCTCGACAATTACCGTGGCGTCGGTAAGGGCGGACATAGTGATATTTCGCTCTGGAAAGAAAAGCCGGTTCCCGCGCCAGGTCTGACGAGAGTACCGAACGATTGGGATTTGACTGATGAGCAAGTATTGATCGGCGATGCGGCGCTGAAGATCCGCATTGTCGGCTGGGTATGACGATGTAATCGGCGTACCCAGCACTGCGATGGTTTGGCCGTCCGACTCGATCGCCGTTTCGTGAGCTATCGTATCGATTCCTGCTGCAAGACCGGACACAATAGTAAAGTCGTTTTCAACAAACTTCATCACCAGCTTTTCCGCGCGTCGCCGACCATCATCGGATGGCTTACGGGTTCCTACAATCGCGACGCAACGCGTTGAGGTGATATCCCAATTTCCCTGGAAATACAGCAGTTCGACGGGGTGTGCAGCATCGCGGAGCTTCGGCGGATATTCCCCGGCCCCATGAACCCGAACACCGAAATGTTTGATCCCAAACTCGCGTATTGAACCGATAGCAAGGCGCGAAAATTTCTGAGCTTCCGCCTCAGACACAAAATCAGACGGCACTGCGTCGGAATGGTCCCGGAATATATCGGCCAATGTCTTGAAAGATGTGCCCTCCCGTGCCCAAAGCGCCTCGTATGCGCCAAGTTCCCGGGCTGGCATTACCGCTCGGGCTCTAAAGTCCGGAGAGGCCGCCTGAGAAATCAGATCACTAATTTTGTCCCACTCCCAGAGTTGTCCAATCAGTACTGTATAGAATCACAGTATAACGATTTACAAAGTGTTTCGATACTAGGCAAAGTCCCAAGCCTAGACTTTTCTTCTCCTGCCCGCATCCTATTTGCGATTGCTGCCGAGCTTATCGGCGAGCGTCGTCAACGCCTGGTCAACCTCATCAGCGAGAATCGCTTTGATCGCCGTGATTTTCTTGACTCCGATCACCATCGGCGCAACCCGAGAGATCATTTGCTTGAGCCTGGTCCGGATCTCGATCGATGCCGCCGTGACCTGGCGCTCAAATTCGTCAAGATCTCCGACCTGGCCGCGAGCCTTTGCCGCGTCCAGCTCGGCAATGATCGTCTCGGCCCGGAGCTTGCGCTTTCGCAGCTCGTTGATATCCGTCTCGCGAACATCGCCGATCGCCTCTTTCACGGCCTCATCGATTCGCCATTGAGCAACCTCGGCCGTGTTTAATTGCCACTCGATGCCCTTCGCTCGATTCGCTCTCGCGATGTACGGACAACCACGGCGAACCATAGACAGCAACGTATTGCGCTGAACTCCGATGATCCGCGCAAGCTCGGCGAGACTCACAATTTGTCCCTTGTCAGCCATTGAGGGTGATCATCATCAATCCACTTTCCAGCGCAAAAAAAAACATGAAACTCTGCGCTGCTGCGTACCCACAATGCCGCCACCGCCGAGGTAGGACCCGAAAGATTCTAGTCGATATGCTAAATGTCATTGTTCAGTCTCAGTTCTACAGGCAATGTCGTGTCAGATCGAAATAGAATGCTGCCTTCGCCGGAATAAGTAGTTCAATCAATCCGAAGTTTACCGCGGCGACAGATACATGCCGGCTGTTCTATCAAAAATCTCCGAAACGACAAATTTCTTTAGAAATGCCCTAAGCGTCTGAGGCGCATTTGACAGTTATTTTCTACGCTGATGCCGTACCACCAACACACGGATTTTCAGTCGCGAGTTGGTTCGCCTGAGGCTATATATTTCAATGAGTTACCGGGGCGCCCGTTGCCCAATTCGCACTACAATGCATAACGATGCAGAGCTAGTTCACGCAAAATTCACGCGGCGCTAAGACTGCGTTAGCGCACTGCTATTGCTCCTCGGATTCCAGATCACCAAGTCTTACTGACGCGAATTTTCCTTCGCGCTTCTTAAACTCGCCAAGGTGGCAAAATGGAGGTGCCTAACGTCGATGTTAAGCACCTCCTCTCCTTGCCCGGCCGCGCCTATCCAAGCTCTGCAATGCCTGGCCAAGCCGATCCTGGCCTTTGCAGGCCGAACCCAGCGAAACCTAGTGTGCGCTTACCTCTTCAACTGTGAAGCGGCCGAAGTCCCCAGACTTCTCGGGCCGCCAATCTCCTATTCCGATGATCCGCCCGGCGGTCTCTAGCCATCGCACAATGTCGCTCGCATTTGCCTGTGAAGTGTCATAGTGAATATCGACTTCCGCAGACCAGTCGTGAAACTGGGGCCGAGTTCTCATCACGCGCGATGAAGCTATTTTGACCGACACGCGGTGAACATTCTGTGTATCTCCGTCGCCCCAAAGCTCGTCCAAATTATTTCCCGACGCGTTGTGCTCAAGAACTGGAGAGCCTCGGACGAAGGTACCGCCTCTAGCTTGTGGACCACTTTTCTCTTTTTTCGCGCCACCAATTAGCGCCGCTTTGATCGACTCGGCTGGAAGTATCACGTTCTCGTCTTTATCGACATACAAACTTCCTCGCCATTCGAGAAAAGCCATTTGAAGTAGATCTGCGTCGGTCTTCTTGCGTTTGCCGCTTATCTCCTTTATCGCCTTGGCGGTCGGATTTAGCGGATCTGATAATCGTGCAGAGTGCTGCAAGAGCGGCGTTACTCCATTGAGTCTTAAACGTACCGCCTCCAGCGTATTTGGTTGTGATGTCATGAATTTTCTCCTAAGTTTTTATAGCTTTCAAAAGTGAAGTCTCTTGTGCGTTGGCACAAAAGTTGCGAGAGATTCTTGGTGCGGTGTTGTTCCTATTTCATTTCGCACGAACGGAACGAACGAGTCCGACGAATCTGGTATTGCGTAAACTGGAATTAGTGACGAAGCAGCATGTCGAGCGCGTCGGACGTCATTGGTATGAAGGTCGTGGCAACGGATACAGAGAATAACGACCTCGTCTAAATGTTCAGCGCCCCAGTTGTCATAGTGCCGGTGGTGGCACTCCAGTGCGTATCCATCTTTTTCTGTTCGCCAGCACGTCCTGCATGCGTGGCGATCCCGCTCAAGGGCCGCGCCGCGTATGACACTCCAATGTCTTGGATTTGGATAGTTCGAGCGCGGTCGAGCAATTCGATGGCCGTTGGCCACGTAGCCATTGTTTGAAAATGTAGACATGGTGAACTCCTTGGTCGTTGGACGGACTGGCGTCCTAAGGAGATCAGTATATGTGGTGGGTAGAGTTCGATGGTGTAGAAACCGTCCCGGGAAAACTAGGTTTTTGCGGGACGTTTAAGCTTTAGATACTTTTGAGCGCTCGGTGGAAACGAATCCAGAAAATCTTGAGCAGCATTGTCCGTAAGCCAACAAGTCGCAGAACTGGCTAACTCATCCGAGTGTTTATCCAGCGCCTTACGAACGAGGTCGGGGAATTTGGATCTGGATTTGTAATTATTGACCAGGGTTTTTGGCATGTGCTCTAGATTGTACTTCTCGATCACGGCGTTTGCGGCCTTCGTTTGTGAAACGCCAAACTCCTCTACTAGCGTCTTCATATCCAGATTGATTCGAGCGCCATCAAGTTGCCGGGTGTGTTCTTGAAGTGGCGATGTCGAACCGCTGCCCTTTGCCTGCAGTTTCAGTCGCGCCGCAACCAATTCGGGATCTCGGTCGTTCAAAATCTTGCTGAAAGCTTCCGCCAATGGATCAAGAATCCATTGGCCTGGCGCAACGCCGTTCTCGACCAAAATGACGAACGCATCGAGCAACATGGGCATGTTGCCACTTACACTGTGCTGATACCTCAACTCGTCATACTCGAACCAGTCCTCGAATTCGAGCGCTTCTGCCGTTATACAGGGAAGCGGCTCGTCTGCCATACACTCGACGATTCGCTTTAAGTGCTCGATTGCTGATTCAAGTTCTCGACGTTTCTGTTCGCCGTATTGTTCACAGTCCAGCGACTCAACCACGTCGCTAAGCGCTTTTTGCGCCCTGGAGCGAAGTAGCGGGCGCTCACGTTCATTGTAAGTGCGCAGAGCCTCGTTGGCATCCTCGACTTCGTCACATGGCTCGAATGGTTCGTTTCCATTTGACGGTTGGCGATCGTCGGACTTATTGGAATTGGACATTTGACACCAGTTCACCTTTGAGAAGACTAAATGATCCGTTCACTTCGTAGCATTCCCTCAGTGCCTCCAGAATCATAGTTCCCACCGTTGGGATCCCTTGATCAGCTTGTGGGTCCAGCGCACCACTGGCTCGTCCGCATTAATAACGTACTCCTGTGCTCGCGGATAGGACTGAAAGTAATCCTCCTTCCATGAATTATCTGTGTGGTAGCTAATCTGCAGATGCCGAAACAACTTGGGATCGAGGGACCATCTGCTTCGCGAGAAACCCAACTTGGTCAAAATAAGCGCGTCCCTAAATTTGAAGACGCCGGCGCCTTGAACTCCCGCATCGCTACCAAGCGACTTGCTTGCAACGTAAATTACATTTGTTGGCTTCGCCAATCGTTTCTGATTCGCGTGAGGATGATCCTGGAGCCACTCCGGCAGGTCGACCAGATTATTCGCACAAATAATGTCGCCCACCTGAAGATATCCATAGATCGCATGATATTCGGGGCAATCCGTTCGAAATCGCAAACGACTGTCGATCTCCTCAGTATGCCGAAACCACCCATAGAATAAGAACAAATCGCCAACCTGAACGCCCTGGTTTCTTAGATGGCCAGAGGCGGAGCCTATCTGACCTAACGAGGGCAACCATCCGGCCCCTCTCTTTCGCGCACCTGCAATCAGATCTGGATCGGCGTGGGCTCCTTTGCCACCAATCTTCGCCCCGGCGTCCAATTCACCAATGATGCCAGCAATTGTCCTCCCACCCGGTGCTGGTAACGAATCATAGTCAATAGAGTCCAGATCGCTTGGAATTGGCAGACTGATCATAGTGCCATCTGGGAGTATGGGGTTGGCGTGGCCTCCCACACTGCTGTCAAATCCTTTGCGACTCAGGATGACTTTCAAGTTTAGCCACTCCAGCTATCATCATCTGGCCAATCGTGTGGTGGCGCAATGACCTGTATGCCGTCAGCTTGTTCGAATACGTAGTCGACGAGAAGTTGAACCTTCTCCTGATCGTGTGTTGGCGCGCCATAAGGGGATACGCCGTTTGGCACCGCTGGCCGCAATTCAACGGGAATATGCAGCGCTTCTCGACCGAAATACACGAATCGTTTCCCGATGAGGACGAACTCACCATTGACGTCGCGCTTTCTCGCATCGCCGACGCGACATTTGCTAGAACCATCCCAATGGTGCGGATTACGCTGTTGCTCAAAGTCGGAGGGCAGCACTGCGCCCGGTAGCCGTGGTTTATAGATATTGTCGCCGGCTCGGCGCACTGCCAGCTCTGAATCTGGGCTCGATCTCTTGTCGGCGAATCGGTCGTCCTCAAAGTAATCCGCGATACTAAGCTTCTCACCGACGTGCATGATATAGATCAGTCTTTCCCCTCCTGGTCGATCGCCACATAGACTCGTGGATGTAAATCCGGCGATCCAATCCCCCTCGACCCTTTTTTGGCGCATTTTCGGCTTGCAGGTCGCGAGTGTCAGAAAACTCCAGAACGGATTCGGTGCGAAACCAGTGTCGTGAGTCAACTTATAAGAGTAGAGCGACATCTATCGATTACCCAGTGATCAATCGTCCCATATTCACGCTACAATACTCCGATTCCAAGTAATAATGCGTGGCACGTTTCAAGATATCACTGCGAATCAGGACGAAGCGTAGTCAGCACATTTTGGGGCTTGCGCCTGCATTTAGTCGCTCGCATTAGTAAGATTTTGACGGGCATCTTTACCGAATCTGTGGCTGAGAAACCGATGTATAGGATGTAAGCTCCGACCTAATGACAGATTATCTCGATTTGGGCCGTCAATTCATGCCATTCCAGGACGAAGAGTCTTGGGAGGTGCAGTATCAGTCTTTCTTGTCCGATGAGTTCTATGGTTGTGAGGGCTGGCCGAGCCTGCTTGAGAACAAGCGCATAGTAATACTGGCGGAAGCAGGCGCAGGAAAGACCGCAGAAATGCGCGAGAAAGCTATGGCGCTAGTCCATGCCGGGTCAACCGCGTTTTTCGCGACAGTCAACGAACTTGCAGTAGCTCCGTTTTCGGACTCTCTTTTTACAGCCAAAGAGAAACAGCGGTTTCATGACTGGCTCAATGGCAATTGCGAAGCAATTTTCTTTCTGGACTCCGTCGACGAAGCACGCTTGTCAGGCCGTAGTTTGCGAAGCGCATTGTCTCGGCTTGCTAATGACATAGAAGGGCACGCCGCCCGTGCCACGATTTTGATTTCGTGCCGCGTCAGCGACTGGCGGGCGACACAAGATCTAAACACAGTAAAGGAGATTCTCTGTAAGCCGTCAGAGGTTCCGTCCGAAGATTGGCCTTTGCCGCCGGGCGGCGATGACGAGGCATTATATGCGCCACTTTTCTCGGACACCCGAGAGGCCGAAGAAAATGAAGAGCAAACAACGCCGATAAGTTACGAGCTCCATGTGGTAGCGCTTGCCCCGCTAACCTTGAAGCAAGCTAAGCGCTTGGCGGAATTCGTCGGCGTGTCAAATTCAGAAGAGTTCATCCAAGCAGTACGGGATGCGGACGCTGAGGATCTTGTTAACCGACCTCAAGACTTGCTCAATTTGGCCAGCCTTTGGCGGGATAGAACATCTGTCGGATCAAAGTACGAAATTTTGAAGTGGTCGATCGTCCAACGACTTCGCGAGACAAACTTAGATCTTAGCGCGATAGATGCTCTGTCCGAAGAAAGCGCACATGTTGGCGCGAAAGCTGTTGCAGCCGCTCTAACTTTCGGACAGAGGCGTTTCATTGCCTGGCCTTTGGATACGCCGACGAGCGCCGCCGACGCTCTTTCGTTGAACCCGCAAGATGTACTTCAAGACTGGAGTGGACAACTTCAAAAAACGTTGCTTAATCGTGCCCTGTTCGATCCAGCTTCTCATGGGCGTGTACGGTTCCATCATCGGTCTGTACAAGAGTTGCTATGCGCGGAATGGCTATGCGATCAATTGAGCGCCGGCTGCCCTATACGACGAATATGGGCGTTGCTTGCCGAAGAAAAGTACGGAAGTGTTCGCATCCGTCCGGCTATGCGTCCGGTTACCGCGTGGCTAGCCCAACTTAACACTCACATCCGCCATTTAGTATTGCGAGTTTCGCCTGATCTGCTAATCGAAGGAGGCGATCCAGAACTGCTTCCGATCGCAGCACGCGAGACTGTTCTAGCAAAGTTCGCGGAGACCTATCGCGGGCGAAACGATGCTGGCGTAAGCATCGATATCGATCAGATTGAACGGCTAGCTGATCCGGTGCTGGCCAAAAAGATCAGGGCGTTATGGAACGAGGGTGCCAAAGACGGGGAATTGCGGGAGTTACTATTGCGAATTATCTGGATTGGTAAGATCAAAGCTTGTAGCGACATCGCGCTACGTTCCGCAATGAGCAGATGGGGATACTACGAACGCTTGCTGGGTGCCAAGGCAATTGCTGAGTTCGGCAATTCGAGTCAACGACGAAAACTTGCGGACCATCTGATCAAATATGCCAGAACTTATCCGAAAAAGGCCTTCGCGGAAGCTCTACAGGCCGTCTTTCCATCGACACTTACTATTGATGAGCTTGAAGAACTGATCCGGAAATCTCCGCCAGACAACATGAAGGCCATTCATTCTGGTTTGTACTATGGGCTCACAACAATCGTACAAAGTGCTTATTTGCCAGACAAAGAGGGACTTGTAATTCTCCTTCAAAATCTTGCTATGGAAAAGCCGTGGATAGATCAACGTTATAGACACTTCTCCAAGCGATTCACAGGCGTGCGAGCACCACTAGCAGATCTCTGTGCTCGATTGATTCGAGACGCAGATAGTGCAGAGGTGACCGAAAGAGTTGCTGAAGCGACTCGTTTAGTCGGCCGAATATCGGCTCACTCCGGTGAGTTTCAGATAGAAAAGTCCGCCGAACGTCTTTCGAAAGCTGTGTCCAACAATAGCGCGGTTAACCGCCAATTGTATTGGAGTGCCGTTAAAGAGCAGCGAGCGAAAAACGTCGACCTTTGGGGGCATTTGGCCGTCAACCCGTATGGCGAGCTGTGGCGAATTCAAGAGAAGGATCTTGACTGGCTATTATCTGACCTGATGACTCGGACTCATTCCAATGACAAAACGATGGCACTTGGTGCTTCACTGCAGGCTTGGAATGCGAGCGGTCGAGACCCAAAAATACTCGAGAAAATCCAAGGCGCTGTAGCCGGATCGGCCGAACTTGAGAGCCAGCTTGAGAGCACGCTCAACCCGCCGGCTCGCGAAGAAGAAGAATGGGAAAGAGAACATGCGGAACAAACTGCCGAGTTAAAGGCGCGTCGCGAAGCGGATCGTTCGAAAGTTAAAGAAAGCTGGAGGGAGTTCCGAGATCGTCTCGTCTCCGATCCAACAAGGCTAGCCGATGGAAAAGCGGTCAATGATCTGTATCACCTTGCGCGATGGCTCGGGCTTCGCAACCGTCGTGATTCATATTCGCTCTCGGATTGGCAGTCTCTTGCATCGGCGTTTTCGCCTGAGGTGGCCGAATCTGCTCGACTTGGATTTATTGCGTACTGGCGCACCTATGATCCAGGAGTGGCGAAAGCGCGCAAGAGCTCAACGCCAGTATTAGCCTTAATCGCATTGATCGGATTGGAGATCGAGTCCAAAGAAAGTCCCAATTTCCTGACAGGTTGCACAAAAGATGAAGTTGCCTGTGCGACTGTGCTAGCACTATATGAAATGAATGGATTTCCTGACTGGGCACCCAATCTGTGGATTAGCCAGCCCAAAACTGCAGAACGTGTCTTGCGCAATGAAGCGCGATGGGAGCTCGCTAGGACTGCGAGGCAAGGCGCTGCGCACCATGTCATCGCTATTTTTGCCTACGCAGAAGAGCCGTTCCGGTCTTTGGCCGCAAACTGGATGTTGTGCGAGCTAGAGGAAAAAACGCCAAGAAACGATGCCGCGCTGTCACGAGCGCTGGACGTTATCGCGGGCGCGGAAAGAGACTTCACTAGTCGTTTAGCGTTACTAGCAGCGTCTAGATTTGGATCAGAGCGCAGAATTTCGCGCCGTCTAGTATGGCTCGCGATTTGGTTGGGAGTGGATTCTAATTCGGCGCTCGATCATTTGGATTTATGGATCAAGAAGCAAAGGGCGAAATCGAAACAAGACGATCTCGTGATGAATCTCTTAAACGGTATGTTTGATAGCGGAGTCTATCGATTCGGCTCACAGTATCGCGATTTTGCCAAATTCGAATCTGTCACGCGTCTACTACGAATCGCGTATGCACACGTTCGGCGAGACGACGATAGGGAACATGAGGGGTCGTATTCACCAAACGCCCGCGACAACGCAGAACAAGCTCGTAGCAATCTTCTTGGCATTCTTCTGGAGATTCCCGGCGAACAGACCTACTGGCAGCTTATCGAGATGAGCGAGGAGCCGAACTTTGAAACAGTAAGTGAGCGGTTTCGAGTCTTGGCAGACCGTCGCGCAACTGCGGATGCCGACCTGGTGCCCTGGAAGCCTGCCGATGTCGTACGATTCCAAAGAGACTTCGAACGGGCTCCATCGACACTGGAAGATTTGCACCAAGTCGTTCTCGACCGACTTTGGGACATTGAAGACGAAATGCAAGTCGGCCGGTTCAGTGGCAAAGCCGCGTTGCGACAGGACCACCTAGAGCGAGCGGAGGAAAGGGTAGTCCAGCTTGGCATAGCAGAGCAGTTGCGCCTGCGTGCAAGTGGCGCCTATTCGTTGGAGCGGGAACCCGAACTGGAGTCACACGATGAACCGGATATTAGTATACAAAGAGCGGGGATCGAGGAGGCCCTTCCCGTTGAGATCAAAGTTGCAGATAGTTGGTCATGTACTCAGCTAACCGAAGCAATATCTGGCCAACTGATTGGCCAATACATGCGACCACGATCAGCGACTTGCGGGCATCTTGTCATTACGCACCACGGCAAGAAGCGCTACTGGCGTCCCGGTAAAGGGTGTCCCCAATTAGACTTTCCACGCCTTGTGCAGTCCCTTCAAGCGAAGGCAGATGAGTTTGCTAATGCCGATTCCGACATCGATCGAGTATCGGTTACGGGCATCGATCTAACTGAATCGCTAAATTAGCCGGCTTCAGCGTTTTGATTCTTCAATAATTTCTCAAACCAAACGACCGCCGCCTCGCCCTCCTTCTTAACGACCTCGTCTATAGTACGACTGTGTCGAATTACATTTCGCAATTCAGCCATTTGGCCTAATCGCTTTTGCAAAACCAACTTTTGCCCGAGCTTGGGCTCGAATCTCGGCCAAAGATCCTTGCTCACTATCGCCGCCTCTAGCTCCCTCAAATCGAAAAACTCCAAGACAGATTCAGTAGTTTGATAATCTTCGCGTTTCTTCGTGGCGTCTTTCTTCAATAACCCGGCAATTCGCTCGTTAGCTTTTTCAACGACGTGGTTCGGAAAAGACTTCGGATCCGGCCCGATCGATTCTGCAATCAATTTTCTCAGCGACAGCTCAACACTCTCGATCGATTCATCGAGATGCCGGACGGAGACTTCCTGATATCCCGAGTCCTCGTAGGTCAGCCCAAACACAGTATCTGTCAGCCAATGCCTGAATGACTCGTTATCCTGAAACTGCTTGAACAACTGCGCATCGTCCGAGAATAGCGCCGTTACAACTTGCTTGAGCGCCTTATCATGCTCAATTCGCGCATTCTGCTTATCCGAATGCTTCTTGGCATTTTGGTAGGCTTGATCGGCGGACACCCTACGCGGTAACTCATCGATGATGCGCTGCTCCATACGCTCTATGTCATCAAATAGCCCGCCAAACTGGTCGTTGAACGACTTGATAATATTTGACAGGCGGTCCATCTCCGGCTCGGCTACTCGTCCGCCACCGGATGTCGGCACTGGCCCGATTTCCGCGTCCTCGTCGGGCAATGCTATGGCCATAGTTGCTTTTTTCTCGGCTCGATAGCTGTCCATATCGATCGCCTCGAGAATACCTTTCGAGAGATCCTCTTCAATTGGCGCTGGAAGTTTCGGTATTAGGAAATTGAGAAAAATTGAGAGCTTCTCCCAGTCCTGCAAACCATAGTCCAATATTGTTGCAAGGAAATCGTATGTTCTAGTAAATGCCTTGGCCTTGCCTTTGAAATCAACCTGGCCGTCCTCATCCAGGTCGGTAACGTATACCGCAACACACGCATCCAATATCGGGTCGAGCATATCGCGATCGGCACCTCCTAAGTAGCGCTCCACCACCGTGTCAATCTGCAGCTGCGCATATACCTGGTAAGCATCTAAATCAGCTTTCAAAGAGTGTAGTTTGTCAGGGTCAGTCTCTTTGCTAAGTATGGTGGTCCGATAGTAATCTGCGAAGGAGTCTTCGATCGTGTCCGTATCGTTCTGGAAATCCAAAACGAAGACGTCGTGTTTCTTCGGATGGGATCGATTAAGGCGCGAAAGCGTCTGTACCGCCTTGATCCCAGATAACATCTTGTCGACGTACATCGTATGCAGCAGCGGCTCGTCATAACCCATCTGGAATTTATCGGCACAGACAAGGAAGCGATACGGGTCTTCCTGAATCCTGTCAGGAATGTCGTTACTGGAAAAACTATTTAGCTTTGCTTCGGTAACCTTTTCGCCCTTGTAGACCGGTTCTCCCGAGAAGGCGACGATCGCCTTATACGGGCTCTTATTTGTCTCCAAGTATTGTTGAATGGCGAAGTAATACTTTATCGCTCGTTGAATACCGTCAGTGACTACCATCGCCCTTGCTTGCCCGCCAATCTTTCGCTGCCCAATCACCTGCTCTACAAAGTGATCGACCATGATTTCCGCTTTCTCTCGGATGGCTGTTTCGTGGCCTTCAACGTAGCGGCGCAGCTTCTTGCGCGCCTTTTTCACATCGAATTCAGGGTCGCCCTCAATCGTTTTAGCTAATCGATAGTAACTCTTGACCGGCGTGTAATACTTCAAGACATCAAGAATGAATCCTTCCTGGATTGCCTGTTTCATGGTGTAACTGTGGAAGGGTCTATGCTTGATTTCGTCGCCCACGCGATACGGAATACCGAACAACTGCAAGGTCTTGTTTTTCGGCGTCGCCGTGAAAGCGAAGTAGCTGGCATTCGTAAGCAATTTCCGCGATTCAATAATCTTATTGATTTTGTCCTCTGTTGTTTCTTCCTCCTCGGCCGGCCTTTCGTCCGCTAATGCCATATTCATTTTGGCTGCTGTACGCCCGCCTTGGCTCGAATGAGCTTCGTCAATAATGATCGCGAATCGCTTGCCGCGATGTTCCTCGCCGATTGTATCCAGTACGAACGGGAAGGTTTGTACTGTTGATATGACGATTTTCTTGCCGTCTTTGAGGTATTTCGCCAATTGCTTGGTCTTGGAGGCGCCGTCACCCTCCTTCACCGCGCCGATGATCGAAGAAACCTGTGCGAAGGCTTTGATGGTCTCGCGAATCTGCTTATCGAGAATCCGCCGATCTGTAATGACGATGATGGTGTCGAATACATCAGCGCCTGCTTGGCGCAGCCCGATTAGCTGATGCGCCAGCCAGGCGATCGAGTTGGACTTGCCGCTGCCGGCTGAATGCTGGACCAGGTACCGCTTACCTGCGCCACTCCATGCCGCGTCGGCCAGCAGCTTGCGAACGACATCGAGCTGTTGGTATCTGGGGAATATTTGTACTCGTTTCTTTTTGCCCGTCTTTTCATTCTTTTCTTCCACGATCTGTGCGTAGTTCTCAAGGATATCGGTCAAACCACCGGGCGTAAGGATTCGCCGCCACAGGTAGTCGGTTTTGATTCCATAGGGATTCGGTGGGTTACCCGCCCCGTGATTCCAACCCTGGTTGAACGGCAAGAACCACGAGGCTTTTGCCATCCCTTTGGTGCCCTTCAGGTGTGTGCACATCCGCACTTCGTGGTCATCCATTGCGAAATGCACGACGCAGCGCCCAAAAAGGAATAGTGTCTCTCGCGGGTCACGATCGCGTTTGTATTGTTCCTCTGCATCTTCGGCGGTTTGCTTCGTGAGGCTGTTCTTTAGCTCGAAGGTCGCTACGGGCAAACCGTTGATAAACAGCCCCAGATCCAATGCGCGCTTTGTTTCTTCTCGGCTATACCGCAGTTGACGGGTATTGCTGAATCGATTGAGCGCGTGGCGCTCGACGGCACGCTCATTCTCGGGGGACGGCGTACCATAAAAGAGATCTACGTGATGCTTGCCGTGACTCACTCCTTTACGCAGCACGTCTATGCTGCCGCGCCGAGTGATCTCGCCCTGGAGCCGCGAGAGAAACTTCCTGCGCACCGGGCCATCGATGCGCAGTTCTAGCGCCTCGACAAGATTTTCCTGGGTCGCCTCGACGAAACACGCCAACTGCTCCAGATCGAGCGCGAATTCGCGATCGTAATCCGTGTTCTTGCCTTCGATCCACCCGAACGCCAGCATCGAGTCAAAAATCAACGACTCGAGGCCTTCTTCTTTAACGTTGGTCACCGGCGGTCGGTCGGCAGGCGTTGGTCGCGCTGTTTCAATTAACTTGATGCCGCCCTCAGGTCCAAATCGGGTTATCGCCTTCGCATCATCGCGGATAACTTCATGAATTCGCTCCAATGGCACCGAGAACTCGTCGAGAAAAGCCGCAAGCCGCGGATCTTCTGATTGAAAGCCCAGAATCACTTTTTCAGCCGCACCGCGTGGCATTTCCAACCGAATCAAAGAGCTGTTCGTTGGCGCCACAGTGACAACTCTAACCTCTGAGATATGTACATCGGAGTAGGCCGCCATCATGCGTACAAGCCGGGCACGTTCCGCATCAGTCATCGAATCGACAGGTGCGGCGGCAATCAAGTCAATCATTGCCTTTTGGTCAGCCGAAACCGGAGGCAGCCGATCACGCTCTAATGCGCACGGCGACTCCTTGAATCGACGCAGCTGGGATTCTGGCCAGTTCTCAGAATGTGAACGCGTATGACAGTTGGCACACAGCACGACCAAGTTCTCGAAGCTATGATCTTTTGTCTTGGACCAGCGAATAATGTGGGCCTTCTCGAGCGCAACCGGCTCACAGCAGCACGCACATCGATAACGGCACTCGAACATCAAGTCGCGCTGGATAGCCGCAGGGATGGCAGGGCGATTACTCATCCACTTCCTCCATATCAAATTCGTCTCCCAACTCGTCGCCAAGTCCATCGGCGCCAGCGATCAAGGCCTCAGGTGTGGGCAGTTCCGGCAACTGTGCCGCAGCGGCACGAACATCCAGCTTGCCAGTGACGATATCGGACGTAAGCCGCGCGCTATATTCTTGCATCAAGGCGATTTCTCTATTGGCCCGATCAATTGCTGCAGTTGGAATTGCAGTTTCATTATTCACGAAGTCTACAATTTCTCGCTGCTCGTCTTTTGGAGGAATGACGATTGGTATTTTGAAAAACTCTTTAGGATAGAGGCGAAGACGGGAAGCCCTAATACCTGTGGAACGAGTTATATAATTTGCTTTGTAAGGCTCAGTACGCAGGAGCAAATCGCCATAGTCGTCAACCAACCGCTTCGGCTCTCTTTGACGATAAACAGCATAAGCTGGGCTTATGACTCCCTCGTGCTTAGAAAAGCCTAGCGCGGCCATCCAAGCCCACATAGTGTTAATCGCGAGATCGCCGGGCCGACATATCTTGTGCCCCACATTTGATTCGGCCTTGAACATTGTTATGTTCTTCTCGCTTCTCGGCGTAACTCCCGTTAGATGGGAAACCGACAGCATTTCCTCACGACCGGTTTTCGAGCGCTCATCAATTTCCTTGAAAACGTTTTTTGCGCGCCTTATATCCCAGTGCTCGGGAATGTCACCAAGCCACTTAACGCCCGAGGACTTGAGCTTGACGTTAGGGTCCAGGCCGCGAGTAACGGCTCGCTGGACAATGCTCTGCTTTTGCTCGTTCAGCAGCCCAATGAGTCGCCGCTTGGCGCGAATGAAACTATCAATCTTTTGGTTTGCATGACCCAGAAAATTAACGATATCTGATTGTTCATCAGGAGGCGGAAGAATTGCGCCTATAACTTTGAAGTGCTCTGGCCGGAGACTCCACATATCAGACGAAATACCATACGACCATCGTTCTGCTTCTTTAGCAAATCCTGGCGTGCGATAGAGGTGATGAAAATACCACGGGTTAACCGCATGTCGAGGCCGGACAACAATGTAGGCGGGACTAATAATTCCTCTCAACTCCGAGGCACCCAACGCCCCTTGCCACGCTCGCATCTTGTTGTATGCAAGCTCGCCCGGCCGCACAAGCTTATACTTGGACTTATTAGTATTCGAACTATCTTTCTTAGAAGTGCCAGCCAGAAGCTCTCTTTGCTTGATAATTCCGCGACCAATAGTTACAGATAGCATCTCTTCTTCTGGGTGATTCTGATCTTTCACCTCATCAAATAAAGCCCGATTGGGTAATAGAGACCAATGAATTGGTACTCGACCGAGCCATTTCTGACCAGAATCTTTGTACTCGGAGTACGGTTTGAGGTTTCTAATCATCACTTCGCCTCTTTTGCGATGGCACGCACAATCCGCGCTCTTGCCATCGCCCGCTCTGCCATAAGCGATTCTTCACCCGTCTGGTTTAGCCATTCGAAAAAGCGTTGAACTCCGTGGCGCGTGTTCGCCTCGTCGCGACAGTTGGTGATGAATACGAACTGCACTTTCTGCACAGGGTCGGCCACAAAAACACCGAACGGTGCTGTGACAACTGTTGCATCCGGAAAGCCCAGCAGTTTCATCGCCTGCCCTTCGGTCGCATTCTTGTTACAGGCAATGACATGCACCGGGCCACCCCGCTTGCCGGCCAACGCATCGGCGAGCAGATGGTCACGAAGGAATGGTTGCCCGACCATCTCCCTAGCTGCACCTACAGAAAGAGAAGCCGGTATTGCGTGAGGCTCGACAAGAATGTCTCGCCCATCGACTTGAGCAAACACTTTCTTACCATCTTCCTCCGATCCGCTACGGGCAAGCATTGAATCCCGTAGCACACGAACCATCTCGGCCTGACGAGTGGCGAAGTCGAGCCGCGTCCAATCCAGCGCCGCACCGCTGTGAAACTTCCCTTTGGATGCTTCGCGGACGCCCGATTGCGTTAATGAGACGATGGCTTCATGAAGCGCCTCCTGAACACGCTTTTTGAGGTCTTTTACTGTCTTAACCGTCCCGCCGCGAAACAGGCTTTGCTGTGCCACGTAATCCTGAAAGCGTTGGTTGCGACTGCCTTCTGCGGTCTTTTTAGTCAGAATGTTGTCGAGCCCGATCAAACGTACTTTGGCCGGTGCGATGGACAAACCCGTCATCAGCTCCGCATGGCAAATACCTATATCGCCGGCACCATCGGCCCAGCCGGCATTGCCGTTGCTGATGACGATCAGGACATCACAATCTTTAACCGCTTGCAGGCAGACATCCCAGGAATCCCAGGTGCCGCCCTTCGGCGGTGTTTCTTCGTTGATCCAGACTTCGAAAGGCTTCTTGCCCAGCAGCTCTATCGCTTCGATGTCCTTTTTGAGCTCTTTGCGTATGGCGGACAAGTCCGTCTTTTTCTGGCCGGCCGGAAAGGGATCGACACAGCGGCTGGAGATCATGACGCGAAGTTTAGAAGATGCCGCCATCGCTATTTCTCGCTTCCAGTAATCTCGCCGAGCAACCCTTCGGTTTCCTGTTCCAGAGCGAGGATGTCGGCACTGATTTCTTCAAGGCTGCGCAACACTGGCGGCTTGTAGAAGTGCCGGGTGAAGCTGATCTCGTAACCAATTTTGGTATCACCCTCGACAATCCAGGCGTCTGGTATGTAGGGCAGCACCTCGCGCCGAATGAATGACTCGATGCCTTGTTTTGTTGTGGCTTCCGTTGGCAGTTCGCCTGGCAGGCCGGACGCGGGTGCTTCGAGAAAGGGAATCTGCTCATGGTCGCGCAGTTCGCTGTCTGGCTCGTATTCAACCACGCATTGCTCGCCATTAAGCTCCACCTCGTAAAGGCCGCGGAGTGGATCCGGTTCAAAAATAGCCCCTTTCTTGCCTTCGCCGGCTTTATGGATCTTCTTGATCACGCAGGGCGCACCCTCGACCCGCCAACTCACAGCGTTGATTATCGCCTTGAGATCGGCCGCGCCGAGTTTGATATCGAGTTTCTTAAGCGCCGCTTTAACTGATTTAATAAAGACGTTGTGATCCTCGAACAAGCTATCGCCAATCTCCGCACGCAGTCGACCACCAATGTCAAGGAGCTTGGCATCACGCTTCCACGTTTCTTCTTTAAATAATTTCTTTTTCTTAGCGGCGGTCAAACCCTTCTTCGATGACTTAGCTTCACCTTCTTCGTCGGCTTCATCATCCTCTTCTTTGCCCCAGTTCTCGACCAACTCTTTCAGTTGCTTACGTATGGTGGCGGGTTTATCGAACAGCGGCTCGCCCAGCTCATCATAGAGGGCTGCGCGAATCTCCTCATCACCAGAGGCGAAGCGGAGGCCCTCGATAGCTTTGCGGCTGAACTGGCTATGCAGGCGCAGCGGGCGTTCAACCTTGACCTTCCAGTAGCCGAACTCGGCATTCGGAAATATCTTCGATTGCTCAGTCTCGGCAAAATCAATAAAAGTATCGCAAACTTGCTTGATATTGGCGGGTGATAACTCGCAGTTTTTCTTACCCATGTTCTTGCGCAAGGGCTCGAACCATTCGGTGCCGTCGATGAGCTGGACTTTGCCCTTGCGCTCGTCGGGCTTGCGGTTGGTCAGTACCCAGACGTAAGTGGCGAGTGGGGTGTTATAGAACATATTCTGTGGCAGCGCGACGATGGCTTCCAGCCAGTCATTTTCAATGATCCACCGCCGAATGTTGCTCTCGCCCTGCCCGGCATCGCCGGTAAAGAGCGACGAGCCGTTATGGACTTCGGCGATGCGGCTGCCCAGCGGGGTGTCGTGCTTCATTTTGCTCAGCATGTTCGCTAGGAACATCATTTGCCCATCGCTCGAGCGAGTGACAAGAGAGTATTCGGAGTCGCCCGCATGGCTGATAACGAAGCGCGGGTCAGCCAACTCCTTTTTGCCACCCATTTTCTCGAGATCGACCTTCCAACTCTTGCCGTACGGTGGATTAGCCAGCATGAAATCGAACTCGCGGGAGCGGTAGGCATCGTTCGACAAGGTTGAATGCGCCGGTCCGCCAACTATGTTATCGGCCGCGTCGCCTTCTCCCTTCAGCAGCAGGTCTGCCTTGCAGATCGCGTAGGTCTCGGCAGAAATCTCCTGACCGTATAGATGAGTAGCAACTTGCTTGCCATGGTCTTTGGCGATCTGCTGCAAAGTTTCCTCAGCAACGGTGAGCATACCGCCAGTGCCGCAGGCGCAGTCGTAGAGGAGGTAGGTGCCAGATTCGACCTCGTTGGCAATAGGCAGAAACATTAGGTTTGTCATCAGGCGCACCGCATCTCGGGGTGTCCAGTGTTCCCCGGCTTCCTCGTTATTCTCCTCGTTAAAACGACGAACCAGTTCCTCAAACATCGTGCCCATCGAATGATTGTCGAGCGCCGGCAAATCGCCGACCGCCTCAGGCGTTAGATTGATGTCTTTATCAAGAAACTTCTCGATGAGCGGCCCGAGCAAATCGCCTTTCGATAAACGAGGAATCTGATTACGAAACTCGAAATTGGTCAGAATATCTTGGACGTTCGGGGAGAAACCATCGAGGTATGCCTCAAAATCATCCTTTAGCTTTTGTTCGGTGCCTCGAGACTTAAGGTCCCGAAGCAGGAATGGCGAAGTATTGTAGAAAGCCTGGCCGGCAGCTGCTCGTAAAGCATCGTCTTGATTCGCGACCTTCTCGCGATCAAGCGCTTTTTTCATATCGAGCACATCTTGTTTGGTTGGCTCGAGAACCGCATCGAGTCGACGCAGGACCGTCATCGGCAATATCACATCTCGATACTTGCCTCGGTTATAGACGTCTCGCAGGAGGTCGTCGGCGATACTCCAGATGAAGTTGGTAAGCCAGTTGAGTTGATTTTGATCCATGCTTCTCGACAATATCGCTGTTCGAATGTTGAGCTATTGTGCCACAGAGTTAGTTGGACTTTGTGCCGTAGATACTTAATCGCCGCCGGCTTGTCGGGCGGGGAGCCGGCAACCTCAACCTAACGTTTCTCATCGTGCAAATTCAACTGACCAGAGCCGCACGATATGCGTTGAACTTTGAGAAGAGCAGCTTTTGTAAATGCATGCATCGACACCCCGCGGCTTTTTCGCGCATTTCTCAACAAGTTTCTTCAATTTCGTTCGCATTGCGAAATAATTTTCACAATTTTCGGCGTCCGAAAGCGGCAAAAACTATTGTTCTTCGCGATGTTGATAAGCATGATAAGCGAATATCAATCACTTAGGCAGTTTTCACCTTATCAATTCCTTATCACCACCCTTATCAAGGCCTTATCAACACCCTTATCATTTTCGCCGAAGAGCCTGAGTCCAGACTCTGTTTACCCTCCTTGGTCGATTGACTCGGCGGCGCTCATCACTAATCTGATCGCATGACCACCCCAGAATCCAGCCAAGCTAAGCGAGGAACATCTCGGTTCCTACCGAGGTTCATCCGCCTTCGTGACGCGCCGGAATACCTGGGCATGGATCGCAATCGGTTCAACCGGTCGGTGCGACCGCTTCTGGTTGCCATACCCATTGGCACCCAAGGCATCGCGTTCGACCGGCTTGATCTCGATGACTGGGCAGACCAATATAAGTCCCGCAACGGGCGTCCCGGTCTGCCGAAAGGAGACAGGATATGGGACGCAAAAGAACGCCAGGGCTCGTCAAGAGACAAGGGCTTTGGCACATCGACAAACGCATCGGCGGGCGGCGTGTTTGCCAAAGCACTGGAACAGATCAACTTGAAGAAGCAGAGCTGTTCCTCGCGAGGCAAATCGACGAAACCCGGCAAGCGCAAGTCTACGGCGTTCGGCCAGCGAGGCCATTCGAGTTAGCGGCGGCAAAGTTTGTTCGCGAGAACCAGCACAAGCGCACGATTCGAAATGACATCGCTCAGCTGAAACGGCTGTTGCCCTGGATAGGGTCGGTTCCTCTGAATCGAATTCACATCGGGACAATGCAGCCGTGGATCGAACACCGACGTAAAGAGGGAGTAGCCACTGGAACCATTAACCACGGGCTTAAAGTCGTTCGACGAATCCTGAACCTCGCACAAAGTGAGTGGCTGGATGAGAACGGACTGACCTGGCTCGCGGCAGCACCGAAGATCAAACTGTTACCCGATACCAGCAAGCGGCAACCATATCCGCTGAACTGGGACGAACAGCAGCAATTGTTCTCGGCGCTCCCGGCGCATCTTGCAGAAATGGCATTGTTCGCAGTCAATACCGGCTGCCGCGATGCCGAAATCTGCAACCTGCGATGGTACTGGGAGGTAAAGGTGCCAACCCTCGACACGTTTGTGTTTATCGTGCCGGGAGAGTTCGTCAAGAATGGAGACGACAGGCTGGTGGTTCTAAATAACATTGCCAAATCAGTCGTGAATGCACGCCGGGGAAAACATCCGACGCATGTGTTTGCCTACAAGGGCAAACCGGTCACAAGGATGCTGAACAGCTCCTGGTGCCGAGTCAGGAAGAACTTAGGCTTGAGACAGGTAAGAGTGCATGACCTGAAGCACACTTTTGGCCGGAGGCTGCGTGCCGCCGGAGTGAGCTTCGAGGATCGGCAGGACTTACTAGGTCATCGTTCCGGGCGAATAACGACACACTACTCGGCTGCAGAGCTCTCACAGCTCATTGAAGCGGCAAACAGTGTGTGTGAAAGAAGCGGTAACAAGCCCGAATTGGTGGTTTTGCGGCGCCTAAGTATCAGTTAGGGTCACGCAAAACTCACGCACGGGGTTTTTAAGGAAAGCTTGAAAACGACGTAAGTCGTTGAAAAAATGGTGGCCAGAGGCAGAATCGAACTGCCGACACGCGGATTTTCAGTCCGCTGCTCTACCAACTGAGCTATCTGGCCATGTTTGGTACTTTTCTTCAATTACAGGTGCGGATTTTCAGTCCTTGCCTACCTTGTCGCTTTGCGACCCCGCTACCTGGCCGATACCGGCTCGATATTTGGCCTTTTTTGGCCCTAAAAGAGGCGCGTATTAAACGCGAGCACCCGTTCTGAGTCAAGAAACAACGGGGTTTGCGGGAGGGTGTCATCCTTTGGCTTTGACAGCGCTTTGCGGCAATCGGTACCCTATGTGGCCTGAAATCCGGATCGGATCATGAATTCCCCGCAACCACAGCAGCAACCGGCCGCCGAAACGGGTTCCCTGGCGAGCCGATATCGTCGAATCCGGCGCCAGACCGAGAAGCTGGTCGAGCCTCTGGCGCCCGAGGACACGGTCGTCCAGAGCATGCCCGATGTCAGCCCGTCGAAGTGGCATCTGGCCCATACGAGCTGGCTTTTCGAGCATTTTGTCCTCGGCCCGAACCTGCCCGGCTACAAGGAATTCCATCCGCAGTTTCATTACCTGTTCAATTCCTATTATTACACGGCCGGCGACATGCACCCGCGGCCGGAGCGTGGCCTGCTATCGCGACCGACGCTGGCTGAAATACTCGCTTACCGCCACCATGTGGACTGTCATTTGCTGGAGCTGCTCGAAAAGCAGGGCGACGATGGCGAGTTGGCTTTCCTGATCGAACTGGGGCTCAACCACGAGCAGCAGCATCAGGAACTGATCCTGACCGATATCAAACATGTGCTGTCCTGCAACCCGTTAAAACCGGCGTATCGCGAAATGAAGCTCGAACAATGCCCCGCCCCGCCCGCGCTCAGCTATCTGCAGATTCCCTCGGGTACTGTCGAAACTGGTGCGGCCGGCACCGGCTTTTGTTTCGACAACGAAACGCCGAGGCATGAGGAACTGTTGTATGGCGGCAGCCTGGCCAGCCGCCTGATTAGCAACGCGGAGTTTCGGGAGTTTATCGACGACAACGGCTATCGGACACCCGAGCTTTGGCTGTCGGACGGTTGGGCTGCGGTTCAACAGCAACAATGGGCGCATCCGCTTTATTGGTCCACTGACCTGGAGACCGAATTCACACTGCACGGCGAACAAGCGCTGGACCCGAACCGGCCGGTCTGTCATATCAGTTTGTACGAGGCCGACGCTTTCGCCCGCTGGGCCGGCGCTCGCCTGCCCCGGGAAGCGGAATGGGAAAGCATTGCCGCCGGTCAAGACTTAGCCGGCAATTTTTATAATGAGAGCATCGATCAGCCGTTGCACCCGGTTTCCGTTTCCGGTCCCGGCATGCAACAAATGTTTGGCGATGCCTGGGAGTGGACCGCTTCCGCATACGCCCCCTACCCTGGCTTCAAACCGCTGCAAGGGACGCTCGGTGAATACAATGGCAAGTTCATGTGCAACCAGCAGGTGCTGCGCGGCGGCTCCTGCGTGACGCCGGTGGGGCACATCCGCGCCAGCTATCGCAACTTTTTTTACCCGAGTTCCCGCTGGCAATTCAGCGGCATTCGTCTTGCCCGGGATGAAAATGCATGAGTGCGCCGGCCCAAAAACACATAAGCTTGGTCGACTACCACCCGCCAAGCGGCGACATTACTCAGGAAGTGCTGGCAAGCCTGGCACAGCCGCAGAAACGCCTGTCGCCGAAGTGGTTTTACGACGAAAAAGGATCGCGATTGTTCGACCGGATCACGAAGCTGCCCGAGTACTACCCGACCCGCACCGAACTTGGTATTTTGAATACTCATATCGGTGAGATGGCTGACTTGATCGGCAGTCGTGCCGCGATTGTGGAATTCGGCGCCGGCTCGAGCGTCAAGATCCGGATATTGCTCGACAACCTCGAAACACCCGCCGCCTTTATTCCGGTCGATATTTCCGGCGAGCATCTGCTGGATGCGGCGCGGCAACTCGCGATGGATTATCCGGACCTGGAAATCCTGCCGGTCTGCGCCGACTTTACTCAGCCGTTCGACCTGCCCGTACCGGTGGCGGCGGTAAATCGCAACCTGGTGTTCTTCCCGGGTTCGACGATCGGCAATTTCAGTCTCGGGCAGGCCAGACAGTTACTCAAGGTCATAGCGATGGAAGCTGGCGCCGGTGGCGGCCTGCTGATTGGTGTGGATCTTAAAAAAGACCGCGCCACACTGGAAAGTGCGTACAACGATGAGGCCGGCGTAACCGCGGATTTCAACCTGAACCTGCTGGTTCGACTGAACCGGGAAATTGGCGCCGGTTTCGACCTCCGCCAGTTCAAGCACCGCGCCATCTACAACCAACACAAGGGCCGGATCGAGATGCACCTGGTCAGCGAAAAAAACCAGTCGGTCAACATTGCCGGTCAAACTATCGACTTTGCGGCTGGCGAGCACATCCTGACCGAATGCTCGCACAAGTATGAGTTACGGGAATTTGCGGATCTGGCCGGCGAGGCGGGTTTCGATGTTCGCAAGGTCTGGACCGACCCGGAGCGGATGTTCAGCGTGCAGTATCTCGAACTTGCTTAGGGAAGTTCTGATCTATTCTGATTTCGAATCGGGTTCGACAAATCCCTTCGGCCGCTCCGAACCCTCGCCAAAAAAGAATTTCTCCATCTCCGTTTCCAGAAACTTGCGCGCTTCAGGCCGCATCGCGACCAGCCGGTATTCGTTGATCAGCATGGTCTGATGATCCCTCCATTCCTGCCAGGCTTGCCTGGAAACGTTGTCAAAAATCCGCTTGCCAAGATCTCCCGGCCACGGTGACGAATCCAGCCCTTCGGCCTCTTTTTTCAAACGAACACACTGGACCATGCGTGACATCAGTGTCTCTCCCCGCAGTTTGCGTATCGTGCCATCAATTTGCCGACCGGCGCAGCCATCCCGATCGGCTGCGACGCGTCGCAGTTATACCAGACATTTTGCCGCTCATCCATGACCGCGTCGGCAACCCCGCTCGGTACGACATCCAGCAATATTGGCCGGATGTTCATGTCGAAATGGGTCAGGCTGTGTTTGATCTGCTCCAGCGCCTGACTGTGTTCTACCCGGCAGGACAACCGGGCCTGGCACCAGTTCGCCGCCTCGCTTTCCCGGTCGATCTCCGGGAAGCTCCACAGGCCGCCCCAGATGCCCCTCGGCGGACGCCGCTCCAGATACACCGAGCCATCCGCCAGGCGTGCAATCAACATGATGACATCGCATCGCCTTTTTTTGCCGGCCGGCTTTCGCCCGGGACAGGCGAGCTGGCGCCCGCTCGCTCTCGCCTGGCAACCGAGCGCCACCGGGCAGGCAGCACAATCGGGCCGCCGCCTGCAAACCGTGGCTCCCAGATCCATGATGGCCTGCGTATACAGGCTGATGTCCCGACCCGGCAAATGTCGTTCTGCCAGCGCCCAAAGTTCGCCGAGTACCGCGGACTTGCCTGGCCAGCCATCGATCTCGTGGTAGCGCGCCAATACTCTTTTCACATTGCCATCGAGAATCGGGCAACGCTGTCCGGACGACAGGGCCAGGATCGCACCCGCGGTAGAGCGACCGATACCGGGAAGCCGCGTTAGCTTATCCAGCGAGACCGGCAGTTCGCCGCCGTGTTCTTGCATGACCAGCCTTGCCGCGGCATGCAGGTTTCTGGCACGCGCGTAATAGCCCAGACCGGACCAGCAATGTAATACCTGGTCCTGCGTCGCCTCGGCCAGCATCGCGACACTGGCAAACTTTTGCACAAAATCGTTGAAGTAGGGAATCACGGTGCCAACCTGGGTTTGCTGAAGCATGATTTCCGATACCCAGACCCGATACGGCGTCGGGTCGGTCTGCCAGGGCAGGTCCTTGCGGCCATTTTCTTCATACCAGCCCAGTAGCTGACTGGCGAAGATATCCGCTGCCTTGCTATTGCTCATAGTCTGAGCGGCGTTTGCGCTTGCGCTTGAGCGGCGGGGGTTCTTCGGCGCTCAACCCGGCCGCGATCCGCGCATAATACTCGACGCGCAATATCGCTCGCCGACCGCCTTGTCGCATCACCTTTTTGATCATCATCGGCCCAAAGACCGGCGGCACCCAGAAATCCGGGTCGAGTTCCTGACGAAATTCGATGAGCGTGCCGTTATCCTGCTCACTCAAGCGCCACTCGGATAGCCCGCGGACGAGGTTACTGCGTTCGGGTATGGCGATAGCGGTAATATGGTGGAGCGGCTCCAGTTCAAGCCGCTCGACCTTTTCAATTTTTCCGCAGAACAAAAAGACGCACTTCCTGGTCAGCGTATAAACCAGCGGCGTTCCGTCTTCGGCCGGTTCCAGAATTCGGCTGTCCACTATATAGCTCGAGAGGCGGTCTAATTGATCGTAGTCAACCAGCACATCGTAGACCTGGCTTATCGGCGCATCGACATAGCCTGCCAAGTCTACGAAAAAAACGCCCCCCGATTTCCAAACATCAAGCTTGCGAATTTCGGCGGCGTTCGCCGAAAACGCAAAAAAAACAAGCCATGTCAGAAAAACTTTTCTCATCCGCCACCGAACAGATCCTTGAGTTTGTCCTTGATTTTTTCTTCGATGTCTTCCTTGAGTTGCTCTTCCGGATCTTTCGGTTGCTGATCCGGGTTTTCGGGGTCGGCAGCGCCCTCCGGCGTATCCGGGTCAGCCCCCAGGAGACGCCCCAGGCCCAGTTTCTCCAGCAGTTTTTCTTTGGCTTTTTCTTTCAGCAGGTCGACGAAATCCGGTTGTATGCCTGGATCGTCCAGGGTACCGGTGATCTTCAGCGGGATTCGCTTGCCTGCGATGTCTTTGGTCAAACGGTCGGCCAGCAACTCGGGATCGCTGCGCACCACTGCAACCAGCTTGAGGTTGATTTCCGAACTCGCCAGGTCAATCGTACCGCCACCGCTCAGAGTCAGAAACGGCAGCTCGGCGACCAGGTCGTTCGTGGTCATGACGCCTTCACTGACCGTTGCCGTTGCTTGCATACGGGAAAATACCGTGCGGTTTTCCGTGGGCGCCGCCGGTGGCGCCTGGCGTTTGAAAATCGCCAGCGCCTTGCGAATCTCGTACCAGATGTTGGCGCCTTCCCAGGCACCGTCATTGATCGCCAGGCCAATATCACCGGTCAGCCGGCGGCTGACCTGGCCGCTGGTCCGGCCTTCTCCGCTTAGCCTGACATGGCCTGCGGCGGTTCCCGACAAGGCTGCGCCATCGAACAGGTCGGCTGCCATTTTCTCAAACTGGATGCCCTCAATTTTCTCGTTGATCGACAACACCGGCAGATCGGCGGAGCCATCCAGCCGGATATCGCCGCTATAGGTGCCGCCGTAGAACAAAGCCGACACTGGGTAAAGGCGCAAGCGCCTGTTTTTCACCGTTACCCCCGCAACCATGTCGGTAAACGTCATGCCAACCGAAAGCACCGAACCAATCGTAAACTGTCCCTCGATATCCAGTCCTTCGAGCATAGCCACCGGCAATTCGATGTTGGTCTCGCCGAGTGGCACCCCCTGCGTTGTAGTGTCGGACACTGGCTCGAAGTAACGATCCACTTCGATCCGGTCCAGGCTGAGTTCGAAATCGATGGCGGGCCGGTCGAAATTTCGCACCGTCAGTTCGCCACTCAACTGGCTTTGGTCCAGGCGCATATCGATTTCTTTGAGCGCCAGCGACCGGCTGTTCCCACTGAACTTCAGCTCTCCCCGCGCCCGGGTCAGGGCGTCGGGGTCCGCAGTTTCGGGTATATCCATGCGTAGTTGCGTGAACAATTCGCGCGGTGAAAAATCGCTGATTCGAATCTGCCCGCTGTACCCGGGCTCATCGATAATGCCGGTCGCCGCCAACGCGCCGCTTAGCTGCAGGCCCATCATCGACAGCTCGAAACTGTCCGCGCTCAAAGTCTGTGCGTCCAGGTCCGAACGGATTTCCGGAACCTTCAGGCTCATCCGCTGACTGCCGCCGGGCAAATCCGGCGCAGCAATTTCCGCCTGCACAACGAGATCGGCAAAATTGAACTGGTTCTTTGCCAGGTTTGCATCGATGACAGTCCGCGCTTCCACCTTGGCGCTCCGCCCGGCGAGCACATCATCCAGGCGCATCGTCAGTTCGACCGGTACCGGCCGGTTGCCACCGATTGCGCCAGACTCCAGCGAAAACTCACTGAGCGTGTAATGAGCGCTCGTCGACGCGTTCCGGTAATCGATCAGTGCGTTGCGGATGGTCAACCCGGCGATACCCCGGCCGTCAAAACCGATCGCCCCATCCTCTTCCGATCCGGCATCAGTATCTTCTGTCTCCAGCAGATCCTGCCAATTGTTCCGTCCGTTCACCTTGACCGACAGGTTCAGCACGAAATCGTCCAGCGTCACCCGGCCCACCTCGATTTTCTTCTTTAACAAGGGCATCAGGCGCACGCCCAGGCTTAGCTGTCCGATCTCGGCAAAGGGCTCAGCGGGAAACCCCGGTGCGTTGCCTAGCCGGAGCTGGCTGACTTCGACCGCGAGCCATGGAAACACCGAAAAATCCAGGTCGCCGGCGATGGTCAGCTCGCGCCCGGTTTTTTCCAGCACTGCGTCACCGATCGCCTGTTTCAGGTCATCCTTGTCAAACAGGAGAGGCAGCGACAACGCCGCCAGGACCAGTAAAACGATAAAGGCGCCAACAGCGCCGGCCAGGATTTTGATTAATTTTGCCATCAATGGGTCTCTTTCACTGTTCGATTCGCAGACAACGTCAAGGTTGCATCGATATCGAGGGGCAATGGTACAGCGATGCGCCCGGCAGGTGCGAGACCCGCGCTGATAATCGGTGGCGATTCGATACGGCCTGGCGGCGAGAAAACCCGGATCAGCTGCAAGTGATCCCATCGACGCTGGCCCGACACATTTCGGACCAGCCATAGCGTTGCCAGTAATCCACCAGGCCAATCGAATCCAGAATCTCAGGGAACCGGGCCTGGGCCCTGAGCGCGGCGCTCTCCGGTGACCATATCAACGGCAGGTCGAGTTGCATCGGGTTGGTTTCGACGATCCGCCGGGCAACGGCCAACGCACGCGCCGGCCCGCCGAAATAGACATACATCCTGAATTGTTCGCGTAACGGTACCTGGTCACCCGCCTGGTCGACCTTTTGCAAGAGTTCCATCGCGACCGCCGGATCGGTGATCGCCTGGATGGCCAGGCGCTGAAACTGATCCGGCGCCTGATCACCCTGAACCGAAAAACTGCTGGCAAACAGACGCTGGGCCTCATCCAGTTCATCCCGGCGCGCGTGGATCAGAACGCGTGGCAGCACACCGACACTAGCCGCAAGACCCAGGCGTTCTGCTTCGTCGGCGTAGAACAACGCCTTTTCATTGTCTGCCATGGCCATGTATACGCTGGCCAGGTGGCTATTGATGATCGGTGAATTCGGTTCCAGCCTGTGTGCTTCCAGGGCTTGCTCGAGCGCTTTCGGCAAGCGGCCTGTACGCATAAGCAGGAACGAATACCACTGGTGAGTGGTCGCGTCATCGGGGTCGAGCGAGATCGCGTTGAAAAAATCGGCTTCGGCATCCGACCATTTCATCCCGGTCACATTGATCAGCGCCAACACCGCATGCGCTTCCGCCAGCGTCGCGTCCAGCGCCAGCGCCTTGTAGACCGCCTCCTGCGCCAGCTTGTTGCCCTCCTCCTCCGGGAGCTCCGAATAGCCTGGAAGCACCACATAGGCCGCGGCAAGACCTGACGCGGCGCGAGCATAACTGGGGTCCAGCGCGAGGGCTTTCTGGAACAACTCGATGCTGTCGGTCAGGGACCGCCCGCCCCGCTGGCGCCATTTGTGCCGCGCTTCCAGATAATATTTGTAAGCCTGCAAGTCGCCCGTCGGCGGCGCATTCAGCGTGGCGGCAAGCACCGGCTGTTGTTCACCGACGAACTGGATTTTGAGCGCATCGACAATTTTTCGCGAAATATCATCCTGGACCTCGAAAATATCCTTGAGTTCCCGATCATAGGTTTCCGACCAAAGATGAAATCCGTTGCTGACGTCTATCAACTGCGCCGTAATCCTAATTCGGTTATCGCCCGACCAGCGCACGCTGCCTTCCAGCACCGTATTGACACCCAGCTTTCTGCCGACCTCCCGCGCGTCTACCTTTTCACCACGAAAAGCAAATGACGAGGTCCGGGCCGCAACCTGCAGGTTCGGAATCTTGGCGAGCAGGTTGAGCAGTTCCTCCGATATCCCGTCGCTGAAGTAATCGTTTCCGGGATCGTTGCTGATGTTTTCGAAGGGCAGAACCGCGATTGAGTTTGAGCGGTCGTCGGCGATCCAGTCATAGCCTTTCAATCCAAAGTGATACAGGGCCAGGGTCAGCAACGCGGTTCCCGTGACCAGAAGTGCCGTGTAAACAGCACGCCCGCGACCACTCTCCACTTCACGCTGACTTTCGGCCTCGGCCGTCGTGCGCACAACGCCACCCGGCCCGATATCGAAAACCCAGGCCAGGATCATGGCGACGGGGAACCCGATTATAAGAAGGACCACCACGACAGTGATGGCCCAGTCCGGCACGAACAGCGCCGGGAAAACAGTCGCTGAGACTTCAGTAATGAACCAGGAGGCAACCCCGTACATGGCGGCAACGCGAAAAACCCGCCGCCGTTTGAGTTCTGCCATCAAGGCCATCGAGTCTCACCGTTATGGTCTGCAACCTCCGCGCTATTATTGCATGAACCACCCCAAAAGCCGGGCCAGCGTCGGCCAGGAGTCCATTATTTTTTACACAGGGTCACGTCGCCGTTTAATGTCTTGATGCGAATCTCGCCATTACCGTCGCCCGCGGTGAAATTCAGCTCCCGGCCAGGCGCGTACTTACTGGTTCGCCTCGCTTCCGGACCGAAACAATTGTCGATATCACCGTTAAAGGTCTCGATTTCGATTTCGGCGCTCACCGGCCCGTGAAACATGAGGATCGCATCTCCGTTGATACTCTCGATCATCACCCGGGCTCCTTTTGCCAGCTTGCCGGAAACCTCCATGTCACCGGTCGTCGACCGTACGCGGACGTCATTAATGTCTCCGAGCTCAAGATCCAGATCGCCGCTGACAGACTGCACTTCGATTTTACCGGACACATTTTCAATATCGGCATTACCACTGACCAGGTTGATGGTGACCATGCCCGCGTGGCCGTGACCGGTTACATTTGCATCGCCGCTGATCGACCGGACATACAGGTCATTACCCCAAATCTGGGTATCCACCGTACCGCTGACGCTTTCCAGGCGTTGCTTGCCATGCACATTGCCGACCTCGATATCCGCGCTAACCGTGATGACCTGGATTTCACTCATCCGCGGCAACCAGATTTCGAGATCGGTGCCACGGACCCTGCGGTTCCTGCCTTTCTCGATTTCGACCCGAATCTCAACATCAGAACCATCTCGCTCAAATATAAGTTCCTTGGTTCCCTTGCCAAGTTCACCGGTTACCCTGACTTCTTTCCGATCCCAGCCATGAATAACGACCGTGCCGGCAATATTGGATACCAATACGTCGCCATCAGCGTCCGCGGCCAGCGTCCGGTCAAACTCTTCCCCTGCCAACGCAACGGATGACAACAACAGTCCGGCGAAAAAGATAATCCACTTGTTCATGATTCGGTCCTCCGGGCCTTTACGGCCGCGGTAATTTGATTCAGATCGTCGAGCAGCATCAGTTCTCTTTGATACATAGTCAGCAACAACTGTTGCAGAAATACATTGCCCGGATCGCCGGTCAGCTCCTGGCTGATATCCTGGAGCGCCCGCTGGATCGCCAGCAGATCGCTGGCCACTTTCTGCCGCGTCTCTTCGGGCAGCAACAAAATCTGTTTTTCCAGTGCTTGCACCAGCTCGGCGCGGTCTTGCAAATAGCGTGCACCTGGCACCTGCGTTTCGTCATAACTGGCCGGCAAAATCACCGGCCCAACCAGTGCAGTGAACTCACCATTGAGTGCCAGCGCCCTCTGTCGGCTCTCGCTCTGTGTTATCCACCAGCTGGTCGCCAGCGAGGAAACAACCACCAGGGAAGCCGCGATTGCCAGGCGTACAAATAACGCCTGCCGGCTATCTCGAGCTTTTGGTTCGCGACCGGTCGCGATCGCCCGACCGATATTCAGCCAGAGATCGTTTTTCGGCGGTATTTCAATGGGCAACTCGTGCAATGCCTTATCCAGCCTTGCATCTGCATCCGTATTTTCGTGTCTTGTGCTCATCTCAACTATCCAATTGATCTTTCAGTAATCGCCTGGCCCTGTGTAACTGCGCCTTGCTCGTTCCCACGGCTATTCCCAACATGCTGGAGGCTTCTTCGTGACTGAAACCGCTAACGCCGCAAAGCAACAGGACATCCCGTGCCCCTTCCGGTAGTCTGGCGATCGCATTTTCGATATCGAACCCCGCGCTGTCCGGGGCCGGCGACGAAGCACCGGCCATCTGCCCGGCAAGCAACTCAAGATGCGCCCCGCGGCGCCGGCTGCTGCGTTTGTGGCCCAAAACCTGGTTGACCGCAATACGATGGATCCAGGTCCCGAATGCACTTTGTCCACGAAACTCAGGCAATTTACGCCAGGCGCGGATGAATGCTTCCTGGACACAATCGTCCGCCAGCGCCGGCTCACCGGTCATCCTCAGGCAAAGCGCGTAAACCCGGCCAACATGCTGGCGGTAAAGTATCTCGAATGCGGCGTGTTCTCCTTCCCGGGCACGAACCACGAGATTCTTTTCCGTCTGTCTTGAGTCCGGGTCAGTCATCGATGTGGCCGCCAGACTGACACCCATACACGCTCCAGCCGTTGTTTACTGGGTTTTTGACGCCGGTGGACATGCAAGGGTTTAAAAGGCGAGGGTTGGGGACTATTTAAAATAAGGCAGGCTTGACCCTGGTGTACCGTCAGCCCGCCATCGACCACTGTTCGCGGATCTTCTTCTCCTGCTCCTCGACGTGTTTCGACCAGCGTGCAAGAAAACGATAGGCGCGGTCTTTCGGCAGCGGTTTGCAGACGTAATATCCCTGGGCGATATCACAGCCGACCGAGCGCAGGAAATTCAGGGTTGGTTCTGATTCCACACCTTCGGCGCAGACATTCAGCCCAAGCGCATGGGCCAGGTTGACAACAGCGGCAACCACGGCCCTGGCCTCCTCACTGCGCCGAACCTCGAGGATGAAACTGGTGTCTACCTTGACTTCGGAAAAGGGCATCCGGTAAAGCATCAGTAATGGCGACGAAGCAGTACCAAAATTGTCCAGACAAAGCTCGACCCCCTTTGCTCGCAATCGCTTGAGGATGACCAGGCTCTGCTCGGCATCTGTCATCGCCGAAGTTTCCGACAGCTCGAGCATCAGGCGGTCGGCTGGAACGTCGTAACGCGACAGCAATTCCTCGACCATGTCGGGGAAATCGTCTTCCACCAACTGGCGGGCCGACACATTGACACCGACATTGACCTCCTCGCCTTTTTCCGCCCACGCGGCATTTGCTTCAAGCACTTGCTCCAACACGCAGCGGGACAATTCACCGGACAGACCGAGTTCCTCGGCCTTCGCCAGGAACGACCCCGGCATCATCAAACCCTGGACCGGATGCTGCCACCTCACGAAGGCTTCCGCACCACACATATAGATGGGACCGGTCAGGCGCAGACGCGCCTTCGGCTGGTAATGCACCACCATCTGGCCGTCGTCCATGGCCTTCATTATCAGCTCTTTGGTCAGCCGCATTTCACCGCCGGGCACAGCCGTCAGCAGCGTTTCCAGATCATCCAGCATGACTGGCTTGGCCAGGCTGCCAGCCATCCGAAGCCCCAGGCTGCGCCCCAGTTTTTCGGCCGATTTCAACACCCGGTCATCCAGACCGCTGATCAGAAGGACCGCAGCCTGGCACTCCTCGTCCGCGAGATACCGAATCAGCTGGATGCCATCAGCGTCTGGCATCTGCAGATCCATGACGATATAGCTCGGGTCGAACTCCTGTACCGCCCGCCTGAAATGATCCGCATCTTTGGCCAGCCTGACCTCAAACCCCTGCCCACGCCCGACCTCGCCGATAAAGCGCATTATTTCCGCTTCATCGTCAATTACCAGCAGCCGTTTTTCGGGTTTGCTCAAGGTTTCTCCATGTATGCACGGACCATCCGCCTGAAGCTAAGCGCAGCGGAGCGAAAAGTGCAAGAAATTCGTTTATTTCCGCAACCCCTGGGAGCCAATCGAACCACCCTTGCCAGCGGCCGCTACCTGACCGCCAGGCCTGATCTCAGCTATCGACAGAAATCAGCCCTTCACGAATCGCATAGCGAGTCAGATCGGCCAGGGTATTCAATGCAAGCTTTTTCATGATATTGCTGCGGTGCGTCTCAATTGTCTTGGCGCTGACGTGCAGCAATTCTCCTACCTGGGCAGTTTTCTTTCCTTCCGCCAGCAATTGCAAAACCTCTCGCTCGCGACCGGTCAATAACTCTGGCAGCGAAGGCTCGCCATCGCTGAGCAGTGCCTCGAGCTGGTCTTTGTATTTGTCCCGGAGCACCTTGCTGAGATAAATCCCACCACCGGTCACGGTGGTTATGGCCAATTCCAACTCCTCGACAGCATTTTCCTTCAGAACGTAGCCACGAGCTCCGGCACGCATCATTGCCGCTATATAGCGCCGGTCATCGTGCATGGTTAGCGCAATGACCGGCAATTTCGGATGCAATTTGTGCAATTTGCGAGTGGCATCGATGCCATTCAGCTCCGGCATCGCAATATCGATAATCACCAGGTCCGGCTCAAGTCGACGGACCATTCGTTCGACCTTACGACCCGAGTTCGCCATGCCCACCACATCGAACTTGTCCCCCCTCTCCAGCAGGACACGCAAGCCCTCGTTGCAAATCTGGTGATCATCCGCCAACAGTATCTTAAGGGGCACTGGACTCACCCCGCTCACCCAACGGGATACAGATACCGACCGTGGAACCTTGTCCGGGCTCGCTATCGATATTCAATTCGCCATCCAGCGGTTTCAGTCTTTCGCGAATACTGAACAAACCGAATCCCGGCCTGACGGCGCTCATACTAAAACCGCAGCCATTGTCTTTTACATCGACGCACAACATGCCGCCGTTTTCAGCAATACTGACGGTCGCCGATTTCGCCCCGGAGTGCTTGGTTACGTTGACCAATAGCTCCCTGACAAGCTGATACATCGTCACCCGCAAATCAAGATCGAGCAATAACTCACCACCCACGACCTTTACTCCGCATTCGATACCGTGGCGCTCGCTGAGCGTATCGCTCAACCATTCAACCGCCGCGACAAAGCCCAGCTCGTACAAAACGGGCGGACTGAGCTCGAAAACCAGTGTGCGGGTTTGGCGAATGGCATGGTCGATCAATTCATTGATTTCGTTCAAGGAATCAAAACTTCCTTCATCACTGGAATCTTGCAGCACCGACCCCAGCTTAAGCTTGGCGATACTGAGCTGCTGAGCCACGGTATCGTGCAGGGCGACCGCTATGTCTCGCCGCACCTTTTCCTCCGCGAGGGCGAGTCGCGTCGTCATGGAGCGAAGCTGGCGTTCATAAATTCGCAGATTCTGCTCGGTTTTCCGGCGCTCGGTGACATCCAGCAATGCCGAGACTCTGAGACTTCTGCCACCAATATCCAGAGTTCGCGCACGTATTTCGACGACGATTTTTTCGCCGCCCTTGCGCACGCCGGTGACTAAGTATGTATCTTCCAGCCGGCCGGCGAGATGATCCTTTACAACTTGGCGGCTATCCGGGTCGGTCAGGTCAATAACGGAACGTCCGACCAGTTCTTCCCGGCTGTACCCGAAATCATGACAGCCCCGCTGATTGACGGCGAGGATTTTGCCATTTTCAGATATGAACAAGCCCTCAAAGCTGGCATCGCTCATGATGTTCAGCCAGGCCTGGCTTTCCTGCAGCTTCAGTTTGGCCTCGTAAAGACGACTCACCAAGCCGTTGGCAGTCATGCCCAGCACCAGAAATGTCACCGTTGTGATTAGCCGGTGCGTCAGGTGGTCTTCGCCTGGTTTGACCAGGGCCACCAAAAAACCTTGTTGCTCATCGAAAAAAGCCACCAGCCAGGCATCGAAGCACCAATACAGGACCGCGACCGCGAAAACACTCCAGAAAAAACTGCCAAAACAATGCTCCGCCATCGATTTTTTTTCGTTGGCGGCGCTGGCAACAGGGGTAGTTCGCTCATATTCATTATTGCCATACAATCGGTTGCAGGACGAAACCCGGGCTACAGGCATGCCCCACCTCCAAGGGGGGGTTATAGCTTGCGTCGGCCCGCATATTTCACCAAGGCGGTGACATGCAGGCTAGCCGGCTTTCTTGGCCGCTCCGGTGTTTTCTGCATCCAGCACCCGGCGGATTTTTCGGGCCAGCTCATCGTGGCCATAGGGCTTGCAGATTACGCTGTCCGGACCGGCTTCTACGCCTTTATACATGATCGTGCTTTCAGCAAAGCCCGTAGCAAACAGGACCGGTAAGTCAGGGCGGATATTTCCAGCTTTTTGCGCCAGCACCGGCCCTCGCATCCCACCTGGCATCATGACATCGCTAAACAACAAGTCGATTTCCGGGTGCGCCTGCAGCACGCGCAGCGCGGATGGCCCGTCCCCCGCTTCCAGGGTCTGGTAACCGAGGTCGCTGAGCAGAGCTATCGTGGTTTTTCTGACCTCGTTGTCGTCTTCGACGACCAGTATGCACTCATCGCCTTTTGGCATTTCAATTTCAATAATCTGCTGCTCGCTGCTCGCTGCTTCGTCATCTGACATCGGGAATAACAGTCTGACGCGAGTTCCGACACCGACATCGCTCCTGATGCTGGTAAAACCACCAGACTTCTCGACAAAACCATGGACTATGCTCAGGCCCAGACCACTGCCCTTGCCGACGTCCTTGGTCGTAAAGAATGGCTCGAAAGCCCGATCGGCTACATCGGACGGCATTCCGCACCCGGTATCGCTTACCGCCAAAAATACATACTCACCTGGCGTCGCCTGAGGAAACTCGGGGGATCCGCTATCGGGGATGCTCAGGTTGCTGGTCTCGATCAGGAGTTGCCCGCCTTCCGGCATGGCATCCCGCGCGTTGATCGCGAGATTTAACAGCGCGCTTTCCAGTTGCCCCGGATCGATGGTTGCCGGATGCAGGTTTTTTTCGAATCGGGTTTCTATGTCAACGCTGCTGCCCAGCGTTCGCCTCAGCAACTCGTCCATTTCCATGACCAGTTCGTTGATATCCAGCAATTTGGGTTCGAGCATCTGGCGGCGAGAGAGGGAAAGCAGCCTCTTGGTCAGTTCCGCACCCCGCATTGCTGCCTTCAGTGCGGCATCGATCAGCTCCATGAGTTTCTCCTGCCCTTTTAACGGCCTGGAAAGCAACTGGAGATTGCCGACGATAATGCTCAGAAGGTTATTGAAATCATGGGCTACGCCACCGGTAAGCTGACCGACTGCTTCCATTTTCTGCGCCTGGCGCAGCTCCGCTTCCAGCCGCCGGTGCATGGTCATATCCTGGACCACGGAAAAGAAACCGATGACATCGCCGCTGTCGTCGCGGTGCGGAATATAGGTCACCTCCAGTTCAAAATCCTGCATCTCCCGCTCGGCGCCAGCCGAATAAGTGACCATCTCGCCGGCCAGGACTTTGTCGATTCTCGGCCGTATTATCCGGTACGATTCCTCCGAGGTGATATGTCTGATTTTCTTGCCAATCAATTCGGGTTGTCTTACCCGGAACCAGTCGAGATAATTTTGATTGGCGAAGGTAATGGTTTCGTCTTTTTCAACATAGGCGATGCTGATCGGCACCGAATTCAGAATCAGTTGGAAAAAGGACTGGCTGCTACGCAACGCTTCCTCGGCCTTCTTGCGCTCACCAATATCCGCCACTGAGCCGGCCATCCGGGTTGCTCTGCCATCCGCATTACGAACAGACTGACCCTTGGCCTGCAGCCACAGGTACTCGCCGTTCTCCCTGCGCAGCCTGAATTCCACGTTGAAGGGCCGATCGTCGCGCAGATGCTCGATCACCGCCTGCCAGACGCGCGGATGGTCATCGGGATGGGTGCGAGACTGAAATTGTTTGTAGCCGTCGTTTTCAAGCTGCGGGTCGAAACCCAGGAGGTCGACCAGTCTCGGCGATGCAAAGAACCGATCGGCGACCAGGTCCCAATCGTACAACCCATCCAGCGATCCCTTGACCGCCAGTTCAAAGCGTTCTTCGCTCTTGCGTAGCGCCGCCTCCGCCCGCATCCGCTCGGTCACGTCGATCAAAGTACCCTGGTAGTGGGATGGATTCCCATCGCTGTCGTAAACCAGGCAGGAATTCTCCAGCACGGTAATTTCCCGGCCGTCTTTTCTTGTCAGCCTGAGCTCCGAGTTGACCATTTCGCCCGCTGCGTGAACCTGCTCGACCCAGCGTTGCCTTTGTTCCGGACAGGCATGAATCTGGCTGGGGATATCGATCTTTAGCAACTCCTCCTCGCTGTCATATCCGAGAAGTTTTACCATGCTGGGGTTGGCGGAGATAAACTTGCCATCGAGCGTCGTGCTAAAAACACCGGCGACCACGTTGCCATAAAGAGCCCGGTATTTCTGCTCCGATGACTTGAGCTCGATTTTGATGCGGGCTCTCTCGGTCGCGTTGCGTATCGTTCTGACCAGAAGTTCACAGTCGAATTCATCCTTGACCAGGTAGTCCTCGGCGCCGCAGCGGACAGCTTCCAGCCCCAGTTCCCTGGGCTCCTGACCCGAAAGAACGATAACCGGTACGTCTCCGGCCAGCGGCAACAACTTCTTTAGCGCCTCCAGCCCTTTGCATCCGGGCAGCGCGAGGCTCAGCATGATGACATCGTATAGCTCGCCGTTAGCGACCGTAATATTGGTAGATGCTTCGATCTGCGGGATCTCCGTCAGCTCGAAGCTGACGGAGATCGCCTGGTCCAACTGCTCGCACAGGGATGCCCTGTCGCTGGCATCGTTGTCGATTAACAGCGCACGGATCAATGTCTTGTCTGCGGTCATGAGCGTATTTCCCAGAAATCCCCGAGTTGCAAAGCAGACGCAGAATCTAGCATGGCGTTTCCGGCCTTTTGTGGCCCTGGTTCACATTATTCGGAGCGGGCAGAAATATCGCAGCCGGGTCGCCGCCGCCGCACCGTTCGATTACGATAGAGTCCGGGAGAAGTAGCACTGCGCCGGGGGCACGCTCGGTTACGCAGCAACGACAGCACTCTTGATGAACAGAAAAAAACATTGGGACACCGTGTATGCCGCCAAGGCGTCAGACCAGCTGAGCTGGTACCAGGAAACTCCTGTTACCTCGCTGGACCTGATTGACCAAACCGGGGTCGCTCGCGAAGACGCAATTATCGATGTCGGCGGCGGCGCATCGGTCCTGGTCGATCACCTGCTGGCGCTCGGCTACACGGACTTGACGGTACTGGATATCTCAGGCCGCGCGTTGCGCGCTGCACGGCGCAGACTCAGCGGCAAAGCGGATCAGGTCTGCTGGATAGAATCCGATATTACGATGCTGGAGCCGCAACGCCAGTATGCGCTCTGGCATGACCGTGCAGTATTTCATTTTTTGACCGCGCCTGCAGACCGGGCGAAATACGTCGCGCTTTTGAAAAACAGCCTGGCCACCGATGGATTTTTGGTGATAGGCGCCTTCGCCGTAGATGGCCCCGCGCGCTGCAGCGGTCTGGATGTCGTCCGCTACGACCGGCAAGGAATCTGCGCGGAACTGGGCGCGTGTTTCCGTTTGCTCGGCGAATTTGCTGATCCCCATAAGACGCCATGGGGAGCCGAACAGAAGTTTGCTTTCTTCAGCTTTCGATACCTGGGGAATGACGATCGGCACTGACCATCCGGCGCGCTGGCCCGCAAGCGCCCCGTCACGGTATAGTGCATGGGTTGAGTCATTCGGGAGATACCCTATGTTGTGGTGGGGATGGATCGTACTCGGTGTAATTATCCTGGGCGCTGAGATGTTTGTGATCGACGCTCAGTTTTTCCTGGTGTTTATTGGTTTGTCGGCCATATTGGTCGGCCTGCTGGACCTGTTTGGGCTCGCCATGCCGGAATGGGGACAGTGGATGTTATTTGCCGCGCTGGCCTTGATCTCAATGTTCACTTTTCGCAGGGCTCTGTATACCAAGTTCAAGGGCAGCGCGCCTGGTTTTCGCGCGAGCCTGGAAGGCGATATGATCCTGGTTGCGGATGAGCTGGCGCCGGGCGCCGAGAGCAGGGCCAGTCACCGCGGCACGAAATGGACCATTCGAAATGTCGGCGGTGATAGCATCCCGGCAGGACAAAGAGCTCGTGTGCTAAAAACCGAGGGCCTGGTCCTGCATGTGTCAAACGATCCGGCGGATTGAAGCCGGGCAATTACAAATTTACAAATACGGAGAAAAAACCCATGGATTCATTGATTGTCGCACTGGCGATCGTTGTCGTCGCCGTTATCATCATCGCCAAGACTGCGGTCGTGGTACCGCAGCAAAACGCCTACGTAATTGAAAAGCTGGGCAAATTCAGCCGGACGCTCAAGGCCGGTTTTCATATTCTGGTGCCGTTTTTTGACCGGATCGCCTACAGGCACACCTTGAAGGAACAGGCGATCGATATTCCCGAACAAATCTGCATTACCAAGGACAACGTACAAGTGGGCGTTGACGGGATCCTGTACCTGCAGATCCTCGACGCGGGCAGGGCATCCTACGGGATCTCCGATTACATCTGGGCCATCATTCAACTGGCGCAGACCACCCTGCGTAGCGAAATAGGCAAGATAGTCCTGGACCGGACATTCGAAGAACGCTCGATGATCAATTTGAACGTGGTCACTGAACTCGACAAGGCGTCCGATCCCTGGGGCGTCAAAGTCTTGCGTTACGAAATCAAGAATATCAACCCGCCGCATGACGTCTTGACCGCGATGGAAAAACAGATGCGCGCCGAGCGTGAAAAGCGTGCGGTCGTGCTGACCTCCGAAGGCGAACGCGATGCCAAGATCAACGAAGCCGAAGGCGAGAAACAGCGGGTGATCAAGGAATCGGAAGCGACCAAGCAAATGCAGATCAATGAAGCGGCCGGTGAGGCGCAGGCTATCCTGGCCGTGGCAACCGCGACCGCTGAAGGCATGCGGCGCATCGCAGCCGCCGTGATCGAGAAAGGCGGCAACGAAGCGATGCAATTGCGTATTGCGGAACAGTATATCGAGCAATTCGGCAAGCTGGCCAAGGAAGGCAACACCCTGGTCATCCCGGCACAGCTTGCGGATCTGAGTTCCATGATCGCGCTGGCAACCAACATCGCCAAGGGAGACAAGACCGTTGTCGGTTAAGAAGCTGGCAGATCGCACGCAGAATTTGGAAGCCGCCTGACCCGGATTCCGATGAAAACGGCGCTGCTGATTTTCTCCGTTGCCATGGCCGTTTTTCTGACCTGGCTGTTTTTCTCGCCGGTTTCCATTTCTCCATCCGGCTGGCAACCGGACGCCGATCCCGGGATGACCGGCGCTTTCCGCCGCAACAACGCCCTGGCGAGCGTGGTTCGCCTGACGCCTGGCCTGGGCGAAGGGCCCGAGGATATTGCGCTGGGCCCGAGCGGCCTCCTGTATACGGGCCTGCAGGATGGCCGTATCGTGCGGTTCCTTTCTGACGGAACGATTATCGATGATTGGGTCAATACCGGTGGCCGGCCGCTGGGTATGCAGTTCGACAACCAGTACAACCTGATCGTGGCCGATTCGACGCGCGGCCTCCTGCGTATTTCACCGTTAGGTGAAATAGAAGTTCTAACCGACTCGGTCAATGGCCAGCGAATGATATTCGTGGATGATCTGGATATCGCAGACAATGGCGTAATCTGGTTCACCGATGCCTCGCAAAGGTTCGGACAGGACGAATGGCGCCTGGACCTGATCGAAGCCAGCTTTAGCGGTCGCCTGCTCAGTTATGACCCGCAAAGCGGAGAAACCCGGGTTCGTATCGGCAAGCTCGGCTTTGCCAATGGCGTCGCATTGGGACCCAACGACGAATACGTACTGGTCAACGAAACGCTGATGGCAAAAATTCACCGGTTGTGGCTCAAGGGGCCGCTGGCCGGGACGCGTGATGTTTTCGTCGGCTCCCTGCCAGGCTATCCGGACAACCTTTCCTTCAACGGCAAGGACCTGTTCTGGGTCGCCCTGCCATCGCCCAGGCAAAAAATTCTCGAGAACCTGGCCGGCTCGCCGTTCATGCTCAAGGCCCTTGCCCGGCTGCCGGAGAGCTTCGGGCCAAAGATTCCTCCGCTGGGCTGGGTAATCGGCATCGATCTGAGCGGACAAGTCAGGCACAGCATGCAGGACTGGTCCGGCACCTACTCCGGCGTTACCAGTGTCAATGAGATTGACAACCGGCTTTTCCTCGGCAGCATTGTCATGCACACAGTTGGCGCGATCGACCTGCCCGAGCGATCCCGGTAACCCCTGGATCGCAGATGATCCCGGAGCCAAAGCCCTGCTATTTCGTGATTTGACATAATCTGATTCCGAACGTATTTGTGATCCGGGTTCAGGCCGTGTTAAGCCGCCACTGCTAGAGTTGACGAGAGTCTCAAGCTGGCAGGACCATGTGACATGAATCGATCGACTATCCGGTGGCCCACCGCGGCAGCCATCGCCATGACCATGCTCGCTGGCTGCGCCAGCCAGCCGTCCGCGCCGGTTTACACCTCGAAGGAGAAATTTCGCTCCGTCTCCCAGGCTCGGGAGGTTCCACGCGGATCATCGCTGGGCCGGCGACTCGCGCGCACCGCGACAAATATGATCGGCGTGCCCTATGTTTACGGCGGGCGCACGCCAAAAGGCTTCGACTGCAGCGGACTGGTGTACTACTCCTACCAGCAGGCCGGGATAAAGGTCCCGCGTACCTCGAAGGAACAGTTCAAGGCTGCCAGGCGGGTTTCATTATCCGACGCGCAACCCGGTGACTTGTTGTTTTTCCGCATCGACCGAAAAATCTCGCACGTCGCCATGTACATCGGCAACGGCTATTTCGTGCATGCTCCTTCGAGCGGCAAGGCCGTGTCCGTCGCCAACCTCAATGACGCGTATTACCGTGAGCATTTCGAGCGCGCCGGCCGCCTGCATCGGGGCAAATAGACCGTAGATTTTACTAGGGATCGCGGATTTCGGGTTAAGCCCCGGGCGGCTGCAGGCCTCAGCGAGCCGCATTTTTCAAACCTTATATCGCACCAAGTCTTCCAATCGGGGAACAAGCGTTTATCCTCTTGGTCGTAGTCATGTTGGTAAATCATCGGGGAGCTTCCATGAAAAAGTCTAGCGGCCGCACACTGGGTGCACTGGCGGTACTGTTATTCGGCGCTAATGCCTTCGCGTCCATGCCGGACATCGACATCCCATACGAGAAATTCACGCTGGACAACGGCCTGCGGGTCATCGTGCACGAAGACCGCAAGGCGCCGATCATTGCGGTCAGCGTCTGGTATCACGTCGGCTCAAAGGACGAAAAACCGGGCAAGACCGGTTTCGCTCATCTTTTCGAACACCTGATGTTCAACGGTTCGGAAAATTACAATGATGAGTATTTCAAGCCATTTGACGAAATCGGCGCCACCGCGATGAACGGAACGACCTGGTTTGACCGTACCAACTACTTCCAGAACGTCCCGACCACGGCGCTGGAAGTTGCGCTGTGGATGGAATCCGACCGCATGGGGCATCTGCTCGGCGTGGTGACCCAGGAAAAACTCGATGAGCAGCGCGGCGTCGTGCAGAACGAGAAGCGCCAGGGCGACAATCAACCTTACGGCCTCGTCGAGTACCGTACGCTGGAAGGCCTGTTCCCCGTGGGACACCCCTATCGCTGGAGCACGATCGGGTCGATGGAGGATCTTGACGCGGCTTCCCTCGATGACGTCAAGGAGTGGTTCCGCCAGTATTATGGCGCGGCCAACACGGTGCTGGTTTTGGCCGGTGACATCAATGCCGCCGAGGCGCGTCCGCTGGTGGAAAGATATTTCGCCGATATCGACGCCGGCCCACCGCTGAAACGCCTGCAAGCAATGGTCCCGGAACGCGAAACCAGCACCCATGAAGTCATGTATGAGCGAGTGCCCCAGGCCCGTCTTTACCGGTCATGGGCAGTACCGGGCCGCACCGCACTCGAAGGCGCGCACCTGCAGCTGGCTGCCGCGATTCTTGGCAGTGGCCGCAATTCGCGGCTGTATCGCGAGCTGGTCTACCAGCGGCAGATCGCAACCGCGGTCAGCGTCGATTATGAGGCGCACACACTGGCCAGTATTTTCACCATCGATGCGATGGTGAGACCGGGCTCCGACTCTGCTGAAGTCAGCCGGGTCATCGAGCAGGTGGTGGGGGAATTTCTGGACAAGGGCCCGACCAAGGCCGAGATTGCACGTGTTCGCACTTCCATAAATGCCAGCTTGATTCGCGGTCTCGAGCAGATCGGCGGATTTGGCGGCAAAGCCGGAACCCTGGCTCGCAGCGAGCTGTATGGCGGCAGCCCCGATTTCTGGCGCACCCGCCTGGGCTGGCTGAACTCGGCAAGCAGGCGTGACGTACTCCGCACTGCCAAAAGATGGCTGCAGAAAGGCAATTACCAGCTCGATGTGCTCCCCTTTGCCGAACACCAGACGGTGGCAACCGACGCCGATCGCAGCAAGATTCCGTATCCGTCTGCCATGCCGGCGTTGAAATTCCCACAGATAGAGCGTTCCCGGCTGAAAAACGGTATCGAGGTGGTACTGGCCGAACGCCACGCCGTGCCTATAGTCAATATCGCGATTCAGTTTGATGCCGGCTATGCCGCCGACGCAGACCGCAAGCTCGGTGCCGCCAGCTTCACGCTGGCCATGTTGCGTGAGGGCACGACCAGCCGCGACGCGCTTGAGATCAGCGAGGAATCCGAACTGCTGGGCGCCCGGATTCGGGCCGGCTCCACACTGGATACGTCGCAAGTGAGCCTGAATGCGCTGAAGGAGAACCTCGACGAGTCGATGGAGTTGTTTGCCGATATCGTACGTAATCCGGCATTCGAAGTTGAGGAGATCGAACGGCTGCGGCCCCGATCGCTGGCGGCCATCCAGCAGGAAAAAGTGCAGCCGGTGGCTATCGCCCTGCGCGAGCTGCCACCGTTGCTGTATGGCAAAGACCACGCCTACGGAATTCCGTTCACCGGGTCCGGCACAGAGGAGTCGGTCAAATCGATTACCCGGGATGATCTGCGTGCATTTCACGCAGACTGGCTGCGGCCTGACAACGCAACCATTTTTGTCGTCGGCGATACCAGCATGAGCGAAATGCTGCCCTTGCTGAACCAGTACTTCGGTGACTGGCATGCACCGGCCAGCGAAAAACCGACCAAGTATATCGCCGAAGTCGAATTGGCAAGCGAAGCGAAAATTTACCTGGTCGACAAACCTGGTTCGCCGCAATCGCTGATCCTGGCCGGCCACCTCGCACCGCCGGCGGGCGCCGATAATAATCTGGTTATCAATGCCATGAATAATGTCATCGGCGGCGATTTCACGGCACGCATCAACATGGATCTGCGCGAGACCAAATCCTGGTCTTATGGCGCCCAGACTTTCATGATCGGTGCGCGCGGGCAACAACCCTACATGGTTTATGCGCCCGTGCAGACCGATCGCACGGCCGACTCGGTGACCGCCTTGCTGAAGCAGTTCGACGCCTACCTGGGTTCCGATCGGACCCGGCCCGAGGAACTGGACCGGGTCGTCAAGAACGAAACCCGCAGCCTGCCGGGGCGGTATGAAACCGGTGCGGCGGTATTGCGGACCATGCTATCCAACGCGCGATACGGCCGGCCCGACGACTATGTACTGACCTTGACCGACCAGTACGAAGCGATGAGCCTCGAGCAGATCGATGCGGCGGCCGACGAGGTCTTGAAACCTCACCAGCTTATCTGGCTGATCGTTGGCGATCTTGCCAAGATCGAGGAACCCATCCGGGCGCTCGGGATCGCGGATGTCGAAATACTGGAGTTGTAACTCAATTCGGTTTTTCAACAAGGTCAGAACAGATGTAGGAGGGCCTTCAGGCCCGATAACGCGAACAAACTGCGATGTTTTTTTCAAGAGATTACTAATGAACGACAATCAGACGACAGCCGGGATCATTGGCAGTGCCGTACTGGCGCTGGCCGGCGCAACCTGTTGTGCCCTGCCCATCGCGCTGGTCGCGCTCGGGCTGGGCGGCGTCGTGGCCTCGGCAGTTTCGGCATTGCCCTGGCTGGGAGTGCTCGCCGAATACAAAGCCGTCACTTTCAGCCTCACCGCCGTGATACTTAGCTATAGCTGGTGGCTTCTCCGGCGTTCCAGCCTATGCGAGGTCGGCGAAGCTAAACGATTGCGCGTACAACAGATTATCCTGTGGGCAATTACGGCGTTGTTTGCCGCCTCCGTATTTGCAGCCTATGCACTTTACCCGCTGACGCTGTTTCTGCACGGCCTTGACTGAGCCAACGAGGAGCTACATGAATCGCTTGTTTTTTCTTTTCACCTTACTGTTTTTTACGAGTCAGACCCTGGCGGAAGATGTGCAATATCATCTGGTGGTTGACGGTCTGGTCTGTCCTTTTTGTGTATATGGTGTCGAGAAGAAACTGAAAAATCTTGAGAACGTCGTGGACATCAAGTCGAAACTCGAAACCGGCGAGTTCTTCGTCCAGGTCGAAGACGGCGGGTCGCTTTCCGAAGAGACTATTAAGGAATTGGTCACCAAGGCCGGGTTTACGCTGGTGACTTTCAAAGAAATAATCCTGGTAGATTGAGCATGAGGCCAGCAGCCGCCCTCGCCGTTTCGAGCGCAGGCATCGGAGACTCTAAGATTTCCGGGTGAACTACTGAAAGGGCCAGACTCCCAACGACCCCGAAAATCGCGCGAAGTCCGGCTTCTCAATACACCAGACTTTCAACGGGAACTTGTGCACGATTATTCGGCTACTTATCTCGAAACTCCTTGATTATACTTGCCGATCGAACGGCTCGATCACGGACGCACTGCAGCTTGTGGAAAAAGAATACGACTTCCCGAATCGTGGCATTTACGACTTCGTATCGCGGTATATCGATGGCCTGCCTGATCTGACCGGCAAGGTCGTCATCGATATTCCGTGCGGTGACGGCCGGTCCAGTTACGCATTCAGCCTCAAAGGCGCTACGGTCAAAGCGTTTGACCTGTATCCCGAGTTCATGAAAATCGATGGAATGAAAGCTGAGTATGCGGACCTCGCCGGCCGTATTCCGGTTGACGACTCGAGTGTGGACTATCTGATCTGCCAGGAAGGTATCGAGCATATGCCGGACAAGATCAGCCTGTTCAGGGAATTCAGTCGAGTTCTCAAGAAGGGCGGAACCTTGATTATTACCGCGCCCAGTATTTCCCACGCCCGGGCGCGTTTATCGATGTTTTTAATGGAGAGTGAACTCTGGCGGCGGACGCCGCCAACGGAAATCGACAGCGTATGGTTCACGGAAACGAATTCCGACCGCCTGTATTTCGGTCATCTGTTCCTGGTCGGCGTGCAGCATCTGCAGACAATTTGTACATTATCCGGATTCAGGATTTCACAACGCGTACGGACCAAATTCAATATTACATCGGTGATTCTCGGAATCTTTTTTTACCCGTTGTTTGCACTTGGATCGTTGCTCGCATACAGCTTGTATAAAAAGAAAAATACGCATGTCGAAAAAAATCGACGTTATGCGATTCTGTGGGACAGGGCAAAGCTCAACCTGTCGCCCACCGTCATTTTCTGCAAACATATTTTCTGGGTTCTGAAAAAAGAGCACGATGAAGCGGAAGTACTGCAAGACCTCAAGTCCTTGACGCGGTTTGAAGAGTAGCGCTGAGTAGTTTCCTCTTCCGGCAAAATATCGACATTCGTTGATTCCAGAGTTCGACTCGTAGGAGATTCTATGGCACTTAGCTATAGGCGGTCTCCTGTTTTTTGAAGGATTGTTGGTTGGTTAACAAGGTGAAGGCGATTCTGGCGAGTTTGCGAGCCAGGACGACTTTGGCAGCGATTTTGGATAGTCCTTTGTCGAGTTGTTTCTGATAGTAGTTGTCGAAGAGTTGATAGGATCTTGCCGGTTGGGTGGCGCAGAACAACAGTCGTCGTATTTCGGCTTCACCGCACTTGGTGAGTTTACGTTGGCCTTTGTATTTGCCGGATTCGCGCATTCGTATATCGAACCCGATGAAGGCGACGAAGGTATCGCTGCCGGCGAAAGCACCCCGGTAAAAGACGCTGACCAAAGCCGCGGCATTCAACGGACCGATGCCGGGGATGGATAAACAGCGCTGATAATCAGCCCACCAACCCAGCGCCCGCACGAGTGCCTGTATGTGCCTGTCGATACGATCGAGCAGGTGTTGGATCTCAGCGGACAGCGCCTTGGTCGAGAGTTTGATCCCACTAAAGCTTTGTTCGAGCTGGGTGCGCATCTTGACCACCGCAGCCCGTCTTTTTAGCAGCGCCCAAAGCCGCTGCGCCTTGGCGCATAGGGGCTTGAACGGGCGCAGCGAGCTGCACTCACGGGCCAGGTAACGCGCCAGCAGCCAAGCATCCTGCGGGTCGGTCTTGTTGCGTACATTGACCGCTACCCGATAGTGGACCAGCTGGCGAGAGTCGATGAGATAGACCTCACAGCCCAGCACATGGGCTTGTTCAACCACCGCCAGGTGATAACTTGAGGTCGGTTCGATGGCGATCCGAACCGGCCCGTACAAGGATTTAAGCCAGGCCTTGATAGGGCTGCCCTGATTCGGCAGCGTGGTGATTTCTGCGGTATCCCAGTCACAGATGACCAGCTCATCCTTGGATACATCGATTCCGAGCGTGATTTTTTTGACCAGTTTTGACACAATGACCTCCGCGGTTAAGTTGCCGTGAAGCCGGGAACTCACCGGACGCAAGCTTGCAATCAATTGGCTGTTTAGGCAGCTAGATTCTTAATTGGCGTTCTATGGTGAGGGGATGGGGACGAAGTCTCCTACGGTCTGTACCAAAAGGTCAGAAGCGGCTTTTATGTCCCTCCCATCCCGGCGCCTTCCATCATCCTGATTTCAGGCACGAGTTACCATACAAGCGGCTTCAGCCGCGATTGGTCTCCCATTCGAGCCTGAAGGCCTTCCTACACAATTAATACAGAACTTCTCATTCGGGTCGCGGTTAAAATTCATCCATATAATAACGCACTTGATTTTCGGGTATGGTACTGGGTGAATTTCCCGCAAGCCATAAACGTAAGACCGCATACCGCGCGCCCTACTGGGCTGCCGAAATATGCAAGAGCCTCGATGCGATAATTGCCGAGCATTGTCCAGCGCCATAACCAGCGATATATTTCGGATTGCAAGTTGGCCGAGGATGATTACTGGAGCGGGTGATGGGAATCGAACCCACATTCTCAGCTTGGGAAGCTGATGTTCTGCCTTTGAACTACACCCGCTATTCTTTGTTCCCCAGGGGACAGACCACGGTTATTGTTAGCTTACCCGGAAAAGTCGGCAGGCAGGAACAGTTTGGTTCCAACCAAAACCGTGGTCTGCGCCCTATTTTTGAGTTTGACTGAAATCCTTGTCCGTAAAAAGCCGCGGCATATCCGGATCGACCAGGCGATTAACCAGCGCTCTTATTTTGCCAACCAGGACGGCACGGGTCGCGCGCAAGTCATCGATTTCGCTTCCCAGGCGGGTCAGTCTGAGTACCGACAGCATCGATACCACCAGGCCCACCTCCGCCTCTATCAATCGTACCGAGGCAAAGAAACTGAAGGTCAGGGCTATCACCGCAACGAATGCCCACCAGAACCCAAAGTTGATGCCAACGACTATCGCGATGAGCAAATATAAAAGCGGCAACAGCAAAATCGTCGAAAATACCTTCAAGGTTGCGATATCGTCCATTTCATAGCTAAAGCGATCGCCGACCGTTGCCGCTATCCAGCCGACCGGCAGGTGCAAAAGCGCGCCGGGTATCGCAAGCGGCAACAAGGCGAGCATGGTCAGGCTACGGAGCATCACTTTGCGAAACGCCCGGTCCAGCGTCATCGGCTGGCGTAATTGAAAGTCTTTAAGACCGAGCATGTCCAGCCGCGCCTGGTAGTTTTCCATCTCGTCCCGAAACGCCTGCATCTCCGGATCGTCTGCCGCCTGCAGATAGCCATCGACAAAGCGCCGGTTCAACTCGATATATTCCCTCGGGCGAAGGTCTGCCGAAGCCGGCTTGTATAAACGCCTGGCCGTTTGTATGAAACGCAATGTGCGCCAGTCCGGCGCATTCAGGGTAACGATGGTCAACGCCTCAGCGAGGTACTCGGTCAATTTTCTAACCGTTCCCTGTTCATCCTGGCTGTAGTCCCGCAACCATTGATCGTCGATGACGATCGGCTCGCCGAATTCGATCAGCACCTGGCTCCTGAAACGGTGGCGGTTAATGTAATTCAGACCGCAGGGAATAATTTTGACATTTGCTTTGCCGCGGGCAGATACGGAAAGCGCGATGCGCGCCGTACCGGTTTTCAGCTTGACCAGTTGCGACTCGACATGGCTGATGCCCTCTGGAAATATGCCCATGCAATTGCCGGACTCGATAACCTCGTATAGCTTTTCAAAAGCCTGGCTGTTATCGACCTCGCCAGAATGCTCCTCGCGACGGTAAACGGGCACGGCACCGATCGCATTCAGGACTGGCGCGAGCAGCCGATATTCCCAGAGCTTGGCGTTTGCCATGAAGTGCAACGGCCACCGACCGCACTTGGCGATCAGCAGGAAGCCATCCATCAGGGCATTCGGATGATTGCCGGCAAAAATTACCGGCCCGTCGGCGGGCACATTCTCAATACCGACCACATCGATTCGGCGAAAAAAAGTATTGGCGATAATGCCAATCAGCGAAATAATCATGCGCTGAACCATCGATACGCTCCGACACGTCCCCGGATCAATTCACTTTGCGATTTTGCCTGGTTGCTGTCAAATTTCCTTTGCTGACAGTTTTCTGGACGCGCGTTTGCGATCGGGCTCTTTCAATAATTTTTTCCGCAAACGTATATTTTTTGGTGTTACCTCGAGCAGTTCATCATCATCGATGAACTCCAGCGCCTGCTCCAGTGAATAACGAATCGGTGGGGTAAGCACGATATTCTCGTCGCTTCCAGCCGCGCGGATGTTGGTTAATTGCTTGGCCTTGGTCGGGTTTACCACCAGGTCGTTGCCGCGACTGTGGATGCCGACGATCATGCCTTCATAAACCTCGGCTCCATGGCCTAAAAACAGGCTCCCGCGTTCCTGGAGATTGAACAAGGAATAGGCCAGCGCTTTGCCCGCGACCATCGAGACCAGCACCCCGTTGTTGCGTTGCCCGATCGTGCCCGGCACCTGCCGATCATACTTGTCGAATACGTGGTAAAGCAGCCCCGTCCCCGATGTTGCGGTCAAATATTCGGTTCGGAAGCCGATCAACCCACGGGTCGGAATGCGGTAATCGAGCCGCACCCGCCCTTTCCCATCCGGGTTCATGCTGAGAAGTTCGCCTTTGCGACTGGCGAGGCGGGTCATGACGGCGCCCTGGTATGCTTCTGCAAAATCAACGCTGAGATTCTCCCAGGGCTCCAGCTTGACGCCGTCTTCTTCGTGAACGATGACCTCCGGTCTCGACACCGACAGTTCATAGCCCTCCCGGCGCATGGTTTCAATGAGTATCGACAAGTGCAGTTCGCCGCGCCCGGACACCCGGAACTTATCCGGGTCGTCGGTTTCATCCACGCGCAATGCCACATTGTGTTTGAGTTCCTGGGCGAGCCGCTCTCCGATCTGCCGGCTGGTCAGAAATTTGCCGTCCTGCCCGGAAAACGGCGACTTGTTGACCTGGAACGTCATGCTTATGGTCGGTTCGTCGACCGCCAGTGCGGGGAGCGGATCGGGGTGATCCACTGCGCACAAGGTATCGGAGATATTGAGCTGATCGATGCCGCTGAAGACGACGATGTTGCCGGCATCCGCACGCTGAATTTTCTCCCTCTCGAGACCGTGGAAGGCATGCAGTTCGAGAATCCGGGCCTTGCGAACGGCCCCATCGGGGGTCACTACGCAAACAGTGGAGTTGGCCTGAACGCTGCCCCGCTGCACCCGCCCGATGCCCAGGACGCCCACATAGGCGTCATAATCGAGGCTGGAAACCTGAAGTTGCAGCGATCCTTCCCGGTCTACTTGCGGAGGAGATACGTGTTCGATGATCGCCGCCAACAACGGCGTCATGTCTCCCTGGCGTACCGTTGAATCCAGTGACGAGTAACCGTGAAGGGCAGACGCGTAAATGACCGGGAAATCGAGTTGCTCGTCGGTTGCGCCGAGGCGATCGAACAGATCGAAGGTCTGGTCCAGAACCCAGTCAGGCCTTGCCCCGTCGCGATCGATCTTGTTGATGACCACGATGGGTTTGAGGCCGCTGGCAAATGCTTTTTGGGTGACGAAGCGCGTTTGGGGCATCGGCCCTTCTACCGCATCGACGAGCAGCAGTACGCTGTCCACCATGGACAGGATGCGTTCCACTTCGCCGCCAAAATCTGCATGTCCCGGTGTGTCGACGATGTTGATCAGGTAGTCGTTCCAGCGAATCGAAGTATTCTTCGCCAGGATCGTAATGCCGCGTTCCCGTTCAAGATCGCTCGAGTCCATTACCCGGTCAGGCACGGCTGCGCGCGGTCCCAGGGTGCCGGACTGCTGCAACAACTGGTCGACCAGCGTGGTCTTGCCATGATCGACATGCGCGATGATGGCGATATTCCTGAGATGAGAAAGATTCGACATGGATGTGGAGGTGGGGCGGAAAAGGCGCCGATTATAATGAGCGACCCGGTGAATTGATATGGTGTCTTCGAGTTAAGCGACCGACCACGGTTTTTTGCTGAAAACCATAGTCTGTCCCTGTTAAATAAGTGATATCGTCACAACAGTTGGATTTTACCGTCAAGGGGACCGCTAAAAAATCTGGATTGGGTGTAGTCTTGGTTAATAACCTTATAAAACAAGAGCTTGCACAGGCTCGGTCAAGTTGAAAGCCTCACTGATTGCGCTGGCCAGGGATGCGATTTCCAGCCTGCGTGATCTCCTGCCGGTCGCACTGGTCATCACCGTATTCCAGGTGTTTGTGTTCCACGCGCCCGCCTCGGTCCTGGTGTCGCTGGCTGCCGGCGGCTTCCTGATCGTTGCGGGGCTCACCTTCTTCATTTTCGGGCTGCGGCTCGCCTTGTTTCCTATCGGGGAAGGGCTCGCCCATGCATTGGCGAAAAAAGGCAGCGTGTTCTGGCTGGTCCTGTTTGCTTTTTTACTCGGCTTTGGCACGACCATCGCCGAACCGGCGTTGATTGCGGTTGCCGCCGAAGCAGCAGAAGTCGCGGCGGGAGCGGATGCGATCGCATCGTCCGCCGAATCAAAGGCCAGCTACGCGCTGGGGTTGAGGATGATCGTCGCGCTGGCCGTTGGTGTCGCCCTGATCGTGGGTGTAATCCGAATTTTGGCCAATTGGTCGTTGCCGATCATGATTATCGGCGGCTACGTTCTGGTCATCCTGCTTACGACGATTGCGCCCAAAGATATCATCGGTATTGCCTATGACTTCGGTGGCGTAACGACATCCACGGTGACCGTGCCGCTGGTCACGGCGCTCGGCGTCGGCCTCGCGAGTTCACTCAAGGGGCGTAATCCGATGACCGATGGATTTGGCCTGATTGCGTTCGCCTCCCTGGCGCCAATTTTGTTTGTACTTGTCTACGGAATAATCGTGCAATGGAACTGATCGTCTCCAGCATCGAGTCCATCGCCAGAAGCGCTGTCGATGTGCTGCCGATCGTAATCTTCCTGTTCGCCTTCCAGCGGCTGGTCATCGGCGGGCCGATGCCGAACCGGAAACAGATCGCGGTCGGTTTTCTTTTTGTGGTTGTCGGGCTCGGTCTGTTCCTGGTCGGGCTGGAGCGAACGCTGTTTCCATTGGGTCGCCTGATGGCGCAGCAACTGACAGACCCCGAGTTTCTGCGAGATGTTGCGGGACAAGGAGCGTCAGCCCTCGTCTGGCAGGATTATTACTGGGTTTATTTGTTCGCGCTCGCCATAGTATTCAGCACAACGCTTGCGGAACCAGCGTTGATCGCCGTTTCGATGAAAGCGAATATGGTGTCAGGCGGCGCGATCGGCGTATGGGGTCTGCGCGTCGCCGTGGCAATCGGCGCCGGCATCGGGGTAAGCCTCGGCTGTTTTCGAATCATTACGGGCTTGCCATTGCATTATTTTATCGGCGCGGCATACCTGGTGGTCATCGTACAAACGGCGTTGGCGCCGAAAATGATTGTGCCACTGGCGTATGATTCCGGCGGTGTGACGACATCTACGGTAACGGTTCCCATCGTCACCGCACTCGGGCTCGGGCTTGCCGAGGCGATACCTGGGCGCAGCCCGTTGCTGGACGGCTTCGGCCTGGTGGCTTTTGCGGCCCTGTTTCCGATAATCTCGGTCCTCGCATACGGCCAGATTGCAGTTTTGAAAAACCGCGTCTCGAAATCCGACCCGGATGGTCGAGACCCAGAACAGGAAAACGACCATGCACTTTAAACTTATCATCGCCTTTGTCGAAGACAAAAAAACGGATGACATCATGGAAGCTGCTCGTGAAGCGGGTGCAACAGGATGCACGGTAATCAATAACGCCCGCGGGGAAGGTATTAAGGAGAGCAAGACCTTTTTCGGCCTGACCCTGGCGACTCAACGCGACGTTGTGCTACTGCTGGTCGAGGAGCATCTGAGCCGGCATATTCTCGAACACATTGGAGAAGTCGGCGAATTCGATGCGAAACCGGGCACCGGCATCGCCGTGCTCGTCGATGTCGAAGATGCGGTGGGTGTGATGCATCAGGCGGAAGAACTCGGGGAAATCGTGGAGGAAAACCTATGACCATTCAAAACTGGGCCCCCGTACGAGATTGCATGCGGACGGATGTGACGGAAGTTGACGGTCGCCTCGACGTACTCTCCGCACTGAAAATAATGAAAAAAGTCGGCGCGACCAGCCTGATCGTCAAGCGTCGGGATGAGAGCGATGAGTATGGCTTGCTCCTGTTCTCCGATATTGCCAAGAAAGTCATCGCGCAAAATCGTGCGCCGGAACGCGTGAATGTCTATGAAGTAATGGCCAAACCGGTCCTGACCGTGCGGCCGGACATGGATATCCGCTACTGCGCGCGCTTATTCGATAATTTCGGTATCAGCCACGCACCAGTCGTCGAAAACGAGAAGATCGTAGGCATCGTCAGCTATTACCTGCTGGTACTGCAGGGCTTGCCGGACCTCGACTGACAAAAATTCCTTCCATTTGAGTGGGCGTCTGTTATAGTCCGCCGCGTTCTGGCGCACTATCGGTCTGCGCCATTCGCTCCAGCCCAGCAATTCCGCGGGTTTCGGAGCTACCTGACAATCCAGCCTGGACCGAACCACGCGCGGCAATGCCGCCATCGTGTCAGGCGACCCTGGAGTACAAACACCATGTTTTTTGATCAACTCGGCCTGTCGGCCGAATTGCTGCGTGCGATCGATGAAAAAGGTTACCGTGAGGCAACCCCGATCCAGCAGCAAGCCATTCCCTTAATCCTTGAAGGCCGGGATGTGCTGGCTGGAGCCCAAACCGGCACCGGCAAGACCGCCGGCTTCACTTTGCCGCTGTTGCAGCGGCTGCAGAATTCACGATCCGGCCAACGGCGCGTGCGCGCCCTTATACTCACGCCAACGCGTGAACTCGCCGCACAAGTCAGCGAGAGTGTGCGCGACTATGGCCGCCACCTGCCGTTCAAGGCAACCGTCATCTTTGGCGGCGTCAGCATCAATACACAAATTTTCAAGTTGCGGAAAGGTGCCGACATCGTAGTCGCCACGCCGGGCCGCCTGCTCGATCACATGCAGCGGGGCACGATCGATCTCGGCGGAGTCGAGATCCTCGTTCTCGATGAGGCCGATCGCATGCTCGATATGGGATTCATCCGCGACATACGCAAAATCCTCAAAGAGCTGCCGAATGAGCGTCAGAATCTGCTGTTCTCGGCGACGTTCTCGAAAGAGATCAGGCGGCTGGCAGCCGACCTGTTGAATGCACCGACCGAGATCCAGGTCGCGCAGCGCAATACCACGGTCGAACTCGTTACCCAAATCGTGCACCCTGTCGACCGCAGCCGCAAACGCGAACTGTTGTCGCACCGCATCGGCGCGGAGAACTGGCGACAGGTGCTGGTTTTCACGCGCACCAAGCACGGCGCCAACCGGCTCGCCGAACAATTGTCACGCGACGGGCTCGAGTCCGTTGCGATCCACGGCAACAAGTCGCAAGGGGCACGGACCCGCGCACTCGCGGATTTCAAGGCCGGTGTGGTTCGAGTGCTGGTCGCGACCGATATCGCTGCGCGCGGTCTCGATATCGATCGGTTGCCGCACGTCGTCAATTACGAGTTGCCCAACGTTCCTGAAGACTACGTGCATCGTATCGGGCGTACCGCCCGTGCCGGTCAGGAGGGCCATGCCATATCGCTGGTCTGCGTCGATGAGCACAAGCTGTTGGGCGATATCGAGCGCTTGCTGAATTGCAAGATTGCAAAAGAAATTATCCCCGGCTATGAACCGGATCCGCGGATCAAGGCAGAACCGATCCGGCAAGGTCGCACGCAACGGCCTGCTGGCCGCGGCGCTGGCTCGCGCAAGAAATTCAGAGCCGGCGCATCGCATGCTCATGGCGGACACCGCCACCGTTCAGCCAGCCGCCAGCGACGCGCGGGATAGGGCTTACGAACAATATGCGCCGGCTTTTCATTTATAATGCCGCGTCATGAAAGGCCTCTATACAGAACTCAGGCGCCGCAATGTGTTTCGCGTCGGAGTGGCTTATGCAGTGGTCGGCTGGTTTCTGGCGGAGCTCGGCGCCTTGCTGTTCGGGACTTTCGAAGCGCCGGCCTGGGTCATGAAGGTTTTCGCGACCCTGATAATCCTGGGTTTTCCGTTGGCCCTGTTTTTCGCCTGGGCATTCGAAATGACACCGGATGGGCTGAAACGTGAGAAAGATATAGACCGGTCTCAGTTCGCCACACAGCAATCCGGCCGAAAGTTCGACTTCCTTATAATTTTCCTGTTGGCCGTTGGCCTGGTTTATTTCGTTTATGAGTCGCGGTTGAGAGTTGATCCCGCGACGGAACCACCGCTAACCCAGCCTGATTCGGCTATGGACGCAAGTGTGGATCAGCAACGGGCGCCGGCTAAATCAATCGCCGTTTTGCCGTTCGTCAATATGAGCGGCGTCCAGGAGAATGAGTATTTTTCCGATGGGCTGGCGGAAACCTTGTTGCATATGTTGGCGCAAATCGAGGAATTGCAAGTTGCCGCCCGCACATCGGCGTTCAAGTTCAAGGGCAAGAATGAAGACGTGCGCCTGATTGGTAAACAGTTGGGGGTTGCGACCGTACTCGAAGGCAGTGTGCAACGCGCCGGCAACAGGATTCGCATCACTGTGCAGCTCATAAATGTGGCGGATGGTTTTCACCTGTGGTCACAGAATTATGACCGGACCCTGGATGACATTTTTGCGGTTCAGGACGATATCGCCGCGTCTGTAGTCGATGCCCTGGAATTGACATTGCTCGGCCGGCTGCCTGGCAGGACCGGACAGGATCCCGCCACCTATGACGAGCTATTGAGACTACGGAACGCCTTGGCCGGCGGTAAGGATATCGCCGCCACAATCGATAATTTGCAGGCATTCATAGAAATTCATCCGGATTATGCTGACGCCTATGCAACACTGAGCGAGGCCTATGTCATCCATAGAGATCATGCGGGTCTGATACCCGAAGAAATAGGTCAAAAAGCGATTGAAGCAGCCCGGGAAGCGGTTGAGCTGGATCCTGAAGCGCCCGGTGCGAATGCTGCATTGAGTCGCGCACTGGTGAATCAGGGCTGGTTCGTAGCTGCAATCCCCGTACTGGCAAAAGCAATGGAACTCGAGCCAGGCAATGCGGACACCATTGTTGATCAGGCCACTGTCATGGCCGCGCAAGGTCAATTTCAGAAAGCCACAGGACTGATGGAACTGGCGATCAAGCTCGATCCACTCAACGACAACACCAGAATAAAGCTGTCCGGGCTATACGACGCGATAGGACGTCATGATCGGGCGCTGTCGGTACTGGAAGCCGGATTGGAGCTGTCGCCCGATAGTACGCCGCTGGTTTTCGCGATGGCATTACACCACCAGGGAATTGGCCACTACCCCGATGCGGTGGCGAGTCTGCACGAGCTGCTATCGAAAGAGGCCGATCACATCAATGCCTGGCAGATTTTATTCGCTATTTATATCAGCCTGGGGGACCTGGCAACGGCTGAGGTCTACCTGCAGCGCGTCGAGGAATTGTCCGAGGACCGCGGCGCGGATGAACGGGCGTTGTTCTGTTATCTCGAGCAGGATAAAGCGTGTTGGCGCGAGGCCACCGCGCGGATGCTGGCGAATCGAGAGGCGTTCTTTGTTCAAATATGGCAAAGCAGGATGATGCTGGAAGATGGTCGGCTGGATGATGCGATCGCGGTCATGATTCCGGTGGTGGAGCATTTCGGCGTCACCGGTGAAATTTACGGAAATTTCGAATCCCGGATCAACCTGGCTGCTCTCTACCACTTCGCCGATGATGGTGAAAAACGCGATCGGCTTCTGAATGACGCAACCAGCGCCCTTCATTTCTCGATCGATAGCGGATGGGAGCATTCAGCTCCCTACGTATACCTGGCGATGGCCTCTGCGGCAAAAGGCGATACAGCAAGCGCTGTACGAAATCTAGATGAAGCATATGGACGGGGCCACCGGCACCTGTGGTCAATCCATACAGACTACGCGTGGGACCCCATACGCAGCGACCCGGAATTTCAGCAAACGATTCAGCGCATCAAGGATGATAACTGGGCAATGCTTGAGCAGATTCGAGCCGTTGATGCCGCTAATCACTAGCCGATCGCCAAAGTCAGGTCTTGCGTAACCAGAACTGGTACATACCGACAAAGGTCTCGGGATGCAGTTGCTCGAATTCATGCCAGTTGTCGAGGCTGGTCATGCCCGGGTCATCCGGATAGGCGTCAAGGTATTGTTGCCCGGTACTCGCGAAGCCGTGTTCAAAACCCAGGAATTCGAGGTCGAGGCCGGCGAGAATTTCTTTGATTTGCGGCAGCGTGAAGCAATGCTCCTGGACGTGAAACAACAAGTCGCGGCACAGGGACAGATTGAAGAAATCGCGACTTTGCGCCACTGGTCGCGCCGGGTGATCGGTGGCCAGTGAAAAAATTGCCTGCCGGCAACGCCGAATTCCGTCGCGTGTGGCTTGAAAATCGCCCCCCTCGATCAATGCGCGCGCCGCGACCACCGGCCGCCTGGCCAGATCGCTGTACAGGCCGATGCGCATCAGACCACCCGGTTCTAACAAGCCGCCGAGTACCGCCCAGCCCTTTTTTGGCTCCGCCATATGATGCAGCACGCCGCTGCAGTCGATAATATCGAAACATTCATCGAGCATAGCCAGCTCAAGCACATCCGCCTGGGCAAACTCGACATCCTCGATATCCAGTTCATCGGCTTTGCGGCGGGCGAAGGCGAGGCTTGCCATACTGAGGTCTATCGCCAGGGTCGTCGCACCGGCAAACCTGGCGGCGGTTTCAAATGCATTGCGACCGGTGCCGCACCCGGCAACGAGTATCCGCGGCTCGCGCTGTGATGTAAACTCCGAAAATCCCCGGCCCGGGAAAACCTGTCGCATGACATCGGCGACGCTCCTTCCCTCCGCCGCGGTGTATTCCGACCACCGCGGGTACGGATTCTCTTCATACTGACGTTGCACCGCTAACGAGACATCGTCGCTGATATCGCCGATTCGAGGAATGTCCTTAGCCAGGTCCGCTTCTGTTTGCGGTTCGGTGATCTGGGTGCGCGCCAATGCTTGCAACGCTTTGTTGCCAGACCTGCGGGCCAGATCGTGTATTTTGGCCGCGTCAAACCAATACTCGAGCGGCGCGTAACATGCCAGCAGAAACACGCCCGCCGGTACCGCATCAGCTTGGCTTAGCGATGATTTCAAATCGGTTGCCAGCGCCAGCGTTTTCTGCTGTTCCCGATCGCTGACCCGCCAAACGAATTCGTTGAGCCAGCACTGTGTTGCCAGCGTTTCGCACAAGCGGCTCGATTCCAGGCCGGCAGCGGGCCGATCTGAGAATTTATCGAGCAATGCGTGTCTGCACCCGCTCAGCAAATACTCCAGCTTTTCATCGCCAACGATGCAATGGCCAAGCAGCGCCTGCATTAACGGATCGGCCAGTCTCCCGGTCAGATCGTCGAGTACGATCGCGGCGTCGTCCTGGTCCGCCCAATCGGCCGGCAACGTGAATGCGCCACCGACGCTCGGGTCCTTTTTGAGCAGGCTGAGAGCCGGCAGCGCCAGGTGTTGATAATCGATCCCGTCTTTTGCAAAGCAATCGATCAACAGCGATTTCAGGTCGGCATCGAAACCGGAAAATTCCGTGGCCCGCATCGCCTGGGCCAGCCCGGCCCAGAAGCGCAAGGTGCCCGGCTCCATCCGTACCGCCGCCCGGTATGCGCTAATGGCCTCATCGTGGCGGCCGGCGTGGTCCAGCGCATTGGCAAGGTGGTGATGGGCCGCGGCGTATCCGGGCTTAACCTGTATAGCAGCCTGGAAACCCGCAATTGCGGCGGCCGATTTTTGCTGGCCGTGCAACACGATCGCCTTGTTGTGCAAAGCCTCGGCATCGCCAGGGTTGATTGACAACGCACGGTCGTACGCAGCTATAGCCTGTTCCGATTTACCCAGCGAATGGCAAACGATGCCGAGGTTGTACCAGGCATCCTGGTGGCGGGGATCCAGTTCCACCGCCTTGCGATATTCCTGAAATGCGTGTTCGTCGCGCCCCGTATCGCGATACGCGTTGCCAAGGTTTGAATGCATCGCCGCAATGTCGCCCTGTATGGCGATCGCTTTTTCGAGATAGGGAATCGCGCCATCGGCATCACCATGCTGGCGCATTGCAAGACCGAGCAGATGCAAGGCATCCGGATTCTCGGGCTCGCTGGCAAGAACCTGCTGATAAACAGGGATCGCATCGCTTACCCGGCCGCCCTGGTGCAGCGCGATGGCTTGCTGCATCGCCCCGGCGATCCGATCGTCCTTTCCTGTCATTTATCTGCCCGTTTCCGCTGCCCGCACGAGCCGGTGGCGCGACTATATAACAGCCGTGTACACCGCGCATTGCACCCGACCTCGCACGGGGCCTCGATTTCACCAACGATACGCCGCTCGGGCTCCATACGATTGCGTGGCATCGGCAACAAAACAGCGGATTGGCGGTCTGGCTTGGCGGCACGCTAAAAATCGGCTATTTGCCTTCATTAAACTGGCGGCAACGGGCTGTACGGAGGTATCATCGCCGGCCCCCGTAGGAGATATTGGGTCCGTGTGCTGACTGGCCCAGGGCGATAATTATTGGATTCCCGCTGTCAAAGGAAAATGAATGACTGACAAGTTCGCAAAAATTCTGACTGCCCTGCTGTTGTCTTCTGCGCTGGTCTCATGCGGCGACACCGATCAGCCGCTACCGGAGTTGCTATTCAATACGGAACCGGCGGTAAGCCCCGTTGCTACGCTTGCGCACGCCTGGGAGCTGACTGTCTCCACCAACCTGTTTACCGCGATCACGGCGGTGCTGGACGACGGCATGGGCCATGCATATACGATCGAATTCGGCCGACAGCAACGCGACCACGTTCTGACCGTACTCGGGATGCGCCCCGACCGGACTTATACAGTGAACGTCACCGCACACACGCTTGACGGCATCACCCTGGAATCCACGACACAACTGCAAGTTACTACACCGCCGCTACCGGCAAACTTCCCGGTAATCAGTTTGCTGTCGGGTGACCCCGCCCTGATGGAACCAGGTTTCACGCTGATGGATACCGGGCGCAAGGACGGCAGCGCGGCGTTTATCGTCATCGTGGACGACGCGGCGGAAGTCGTCTGGTATTTCCAGACCAGTTCGCTGTCGGAGACCGAGCGCGTCGCATCGGGTGAATTCCTGTCCATCGACGAGGGGTCAGGCCTGATCCAGTTCATCAATGAAAGAGGCGAGGTGGTTAACTCCCTGCATTCGGCGCAGTCGCATCCCGCGACCGGCAGCAGCATCCCTGTCGATGTGGCCGAATTTCACGACGAAGTCGTCAAACACGACCTGTTCTCCCAGTACTTCACCAGCATCCGTGATGCGTCGCGTACCGTCGATAACTTTCCGCTGGACGAGAACGACCCCTTGGTGACCGGGACCGTAAACGTTTTGGACGAGCCGATCATCGAAATCGATCTCGACGGCAATATTCTCAACCGCTGGGATTTTCTCGATATGCTCAAGCCGACACGCATCGGCTATGACGGCACGTCGGGATTACCGGCGGCGGCCGACTGGGCTCATGTCAATTCGATCGCCTATGACGTAACCACAGACAACCTGATCGTGTCGCTGAAACATCAGGACGCCGTGGTGAATTTCTCTCGTGCCGACGGTACGCTGATCTGGATCCTGGGCAACCCCGCAAACTGGCAGGGCTTTGAGCAATTTCTGCTAACGCCCGATGGCGGCGTCTTTGCCTGGCCTTACCATCAGCACGCCGTCGAAATCACCGGCGACAACCTGATCATGTTCGACAACGGCAACCGCCGCGCCAGCCCATTCACCGGCGAGCCAATCGTGAGCGCGAATGCCAATTCCAGCCGCGCCGTCGAGTATGCGATCGACACAGACACGATGATCATTTCCCAGGTCTGGGAATGGGGTCTCGCGCAAAGCGGTGAATCGCTGTATTCGTCCTTTGCCGGCGATGCCGACCGCCTGCCATTGGGCAACACACTGATAACCTTTGGCGGCCTGTGCGAGGAAAATGGGGTTCCCAGTGAAAACCTGGCGATTTGCCGCTCGTCCGCGCGTGTCATTGAAGTCGATACGACTACCGGCGCGAAAGTATTCGACATTTCGATCGATGACGCCGACCCCCTGTCTTCGGGTTATATCGTCAATCGCAGCGAGCGGCTCCGTGTATTGTATTCGCTATCTACCGTCACCATGACGGTGCCGTAATTCTGACATCATGTTGATCCAACTCATTGGCAAGACCAAGGAACTGCCCGGCAATTGGTCCGTGTCATCCCCGATCGAAGGCAACGTTTTTGAGGAATTCGCTTGACCGAAGACCGCCAGCGAACCGTACGCAGCTTCGTAATGCGGATAGGCCGCATGACCGAATCCCAGTCACGCGCAATAACCGACCTTTGGCCGGTCTTTGGCGTGGACTATGGCAAGAATCCGCTTGATTTCACCCGGCTTTTTGGGCGCCCGGCGTCGGTCGTCGTCGAAATTGGATTCGGTAACGGTGAAAGCCTGGCGCAACAGGCCGCCGACGAGCAGGAAGTCAATTTCCTTGGGATCGAGGTGCATCCGCCGGGTGTCGGTCACTTGCTGATTACGATTCGCCAACTCGAACTAAAAAATATCCGCATCAGCCGCCACGATGCGGTTGAAGTGCTGCGCGACCAGGTGCCGGATAACAGCCTGGCTGGAGTCAACTTGTTTTTCCCCGACCCCTGGCCCAAGAAACGGCATCACAAACGCCGCATCGTGCAAGCGGATTTCGTCAACATGGTCGTGGGGAAAATGCGGCCCGGGGCGTTTTTCCACCTGGCGACCGACTGGCAGCCCTATGCCGAACATATGCTCGCGACGCTGGATGGCTGCGCGGATTTGATCAACGAATCCGGAGCCGGTTGCTTCAGCGACCGGCTGGACAGCCGCACGCTGACCAAGTTTGAGGCACGCGGCCAGCGGCTTGGCCACGACGTCTGGGATTTGCGCTATCGCAAAGCCGAGACCGCCATATAAAGATCGCCTGGATTCCGCCCACCACGTACTGGACCGCGAGCGCCACCAGGATTTTGATCGGCCATTCAGCCATGACGCCCTGCACCATTCCGAATTTTGTTTCCACCAACTCTTGCTCGGGGTATATTTACTTTGCAAGGGGTTTGCGCGCGCGTAAATATTCTCGATCGCAGACCCTGCGGTAGAAACATGGACTGCGTTCTGGCGCCGCGAAAAACGTGGTGTCAGTCGCTGGGGCGATAATGGCGGACAGTCATGAAGACTGTATATCCAATTATCGGTAACTGGTATCGTCGCCCGGGTGGCCCGATTTTTGAGGTAGTGGCCACCGACGACGATGACGGCAGTATCGAGATTCAGCATTTTGACGGAACTGTGGAAGAACTGGATATCGATGCTTGGCATGGCTCAGTTTTCTTGTCAGCTGAAGCGCCTGAAGACTGGTCGGGTTCGCTCGATATAGACCCGGCAGACAAGGTGCAGGACCAGGACGGCGCAAAAAGCCAGGACTGGTTTACGGCGATGGATTACGTTGACCACGCAGATTGATACCAGGCGAACCGGTTGAGATAGGCGCACGCGCGCGGCGGCAAACTATGTTTTGGTCTTGGCCGGAGCCGGCAACCCGACCAGCACTCTTCCATCGGTAACTTCTACGTCCAGCGAGGTCAGACTGGCCCACAGGCAAGCGCCCGCGACGCAAAGCCCTGAATCGATCTCGAACAAGGCGCCATGCCCGGCGCACATGATCAGGCCATTATCCCGGGTCGGCGATATCCGATAGCAGCGCTACCTGCTGTTTGCCGATGCGTTCCACTGTGTTTGTCGAATCCCTTCCTGCACAGACCGCCGCCAATACCTTACCATTGGCCCATGGCCGCATCCTAGGCACCTTCCCTGCTGCCGGGATCGTCGAGTTCAGTCAGGCGACAGGCGGTGACTTCCTGCAGTTCCGTTTCAGCCATTTTTCTGCGCTGCATTTGCGGACCACCACATCATTACGAGTGACAAGCCAATCGCCGGAATTCCCATTGCCGCTGCGTAATGAAAGAACCACTGGTAATCATACTTATCGACAAGCATCCCACTATAGCCACTGATAATCTTACCGGGCAGAGTCATCAGCGATGAGAACAATGCATACTGTGTCGCCGTGTACTTGGTACTGGTCAGGCTCGACAGGAATGCGATAAATACGGACCCGGCGAATCCAGCACTGAAGTTATCAGCCGATATGGTTACTACAAGGAATGACCGGTCTGCACCAAGCACTGCCAACTCAGCGAACAAGAGGTTGGTCCCGGCTACCAGAATTGCGCCAATGATGAGCATTCGCGCGGCGCTGTAGCGGGCGGCAGCCAAACCGCCGACGATTGCCCCGGTCACGGTCATGGCAAATCCAAATAGTTTGCTGATTGCAGCTATCTCTGATTTCGTAAAACCCAGGTCCAGATAAAACGGATTGGCCATGATTCCCATGACGAGATCGCCAATCCGATAGACCGCAACGAAGGCAAGTATAGCCAACGCCCACCAACCGACACGTCGAAAGAAGTCCAGAAACGGACACACAATGGCACCGAGAATCCATTTCTGGATTTCGCTGAGTTGATTGCTTCTGGGTACGTGATCGGAGATCGCTTGCAGGAGGTCTACTTCACGGGCTTTCGCGGCATCGAGGTTGACTTCCGGCTCATCGATTAGCAGAACAGTAATGATACCGACGAGCATTAACAGGGCCATCGCGACGTAGGCAATCTCAAAGTTGCTGACATCAGCGATGAACAACACCCCGGCCCCTGCCATTAGCACGCCAACGCGATAGCCTGTCTGGTAATTCGACGCCATCGGTCCCTGATAACGGCTATCCACCGCCTCGATCCTGTAGGCGTCCAATGCGACATCCTGGGTGGCGGATGAAAACGCTACAAAAAACGCAACAAAGGCAAATAAGGCGAGATTCGACAGCGGATTTATCAGCGACATCGTTATCAGACCGAGTGTGATGCCCAGTTGTCCAACCAACATCCAGCTGCGCCGCTTACCGAGTTTCCTGGTCAGAAATGGAACCGGGAGACGGTCGACAAGTGGCGACCAAATGAGTTTGATCGAGTAGGTAATACCTATCCAGCCGAAAAATCCAATAGTAGTACGGCTGACGCCAACGTCGTGCAACCATGCGGACATGGTCGAGAAAACGAGGAGGAACGGTAACCCCGCAGAGAATCCAAGAAACAGCATCCCGACAACACGCGGATGACCATACTCCTTGATGGACTGCCACCAGGAGCCAGTCGACGCTCTCGCCCTTTGCGTCGATGAGTTCTCCGCAGCTGCGCCGTCACCCATAGTCAATCTGATAGTCCATCGTCAGCGGCGCATGATCGGAGAAACGCTCTGCTTTGTAGATATCGGTGCTAATGATCCTTTCTCGCAATCCTGGCGTGACGACCTGGTAATCGATGCGCCACCCTACATTATTATCCCACGCGCGGCCACGATTCGACCACCAGGTATATTGCTCCGCCTCGGAGTTGATTTCGCGAAAGGCATCGACATACCCCTCTGCAAACAATTGATCCATCCAGGCACGTTCCTCGGGCAGGAAACCTGAATTCTTTTGGTTGGCCTTCCAGTTTTTGAGGTCTATCTCCCGGTGAGCGATATTCCAGTCGCCACAGAGTATGTATTCGCGGCGCTTTCTTCTGAGCTTCTTGAGGTGCGGCATGAGCAAATCCAGAAAGCGGAATTTCTTTGCCTGGCGTTCCTCACTGGATGAACCGGAGGGGAGATACAGCGAAACTACGCTCAGTTTACCGAACTGTGCTTCCAGGTAGCGCGCCTCGTGGTCGAATTCCGGCCAGCCCAGCCCGTGGATAATTTTGTCGGGCTTGCGCCGCGAATAAATCGCAACACCACTGTAGCCTTTCTTTTGCGCGTCGAGATACTCGCAATGATAACCGGCTGGACTAAACACCGGGTCGTCGAGCTGGTGGGTCTGCGCCCTGATTTCCTGGGCGCATACGACATCCGGTTTTTGTGCCGCCATCCAGTCAAAGAAACCCTTGCGGGCAGCCGCCCTGATGCCGTTGACATTGATTGAGATCACCCGAAATCGATTTGCCAAAACTGTCCTCCGGAAAATGGGAGCGTGTATCATAGCGGCCTGGTGTCCCACATGCAGCGGGAAGATTGTGAAAGCTCACCAACAAGAATTTCTCGACCTGGCTATTGAAACAGGTGCGTTACGTTTCGGGGAGTTCACGCTTAAATCGGGCCGGGTCAGCCCGTATTTTTTTAACGCGGGTCTTTTTTGCAGCGGCCGCGCGATGGCGGTGCTGGGCCGTTGCTACGCGCAATCCATCGTCGAATCCGGCCTGCAGTTCGACATGTTGTTTGGCCCCGCTTACAAGGGCATTCCGCTTGCCGCGGTCACCGTGGCAGCGCTGGCGGAGAAGTTCGATCGCGACCCGGTGTGGGCCTACAACCGGAAGGAGGCCAAGGAGCATGGCGAAGGCGGTGATATAATTGGTGCGCCGCTGGCCGGACGAGTATTGATCCTGGACGATGTCATTACTGCGGGAACGGCTATACGCGAGGCTGTAGCAATCATTCGCAATGCCGGGGCCGAGGCAGTGGGCGTCGCCATTGCGCTGGACCGCGAGGAACGCGGCCAAGGGGAATTATCAGCGGTACAGGAGGTCGAAGAGGAACTGGGGATGGAAGTCATTCGAATTGCCGGCCTGTCAGACCTGATCGCCATGCTGGCAGGCGATATCAATCACGAGGCAACACTGGCCGCAGTCAGCAGGTATCGGGACCAGTACGGCAGCAAAGCCGGAGCCTGAAACCGTTTTTGGCAAAACTGTGAACTGAGGGTCTTTGGAATCGCCAGGACTGTGGTATACGAACCCTATGAAAAGTAAAGCGTTTTACAGTTTGATCGTTTTGGCGTGCCTGGTCCTGGCCGGGACTGCGACCGCCGCCGATACCTATCGCTGGGTCGATGACAACGGCATCGTCCATTATGGCGACACCGTACCGTCCGAGTACGCGAGGCAGGATCAGCAGGTTCTCAATAGCCAGGGCGTCACCATCAACACCATCCAGGGTTACCGGACGCCAGAGCAACTCGCGGAGCAGGCGCGCATCCGGATCGAACAGGAGCGCATCGCCAGGAACAAAGCGAAGCGGCAGGCCCGCGATTCTGTATTGCTAAGCACTTATCTTTCTGTCGAGGAAATCGAGCGGCTGCGCGACCGTCGCCTGGAATTGCTGCGAGCCCAGTCCATGGTCACCGAACAATACCTTGGCACGCTAAACGCCAGGCTCAGGGGACTGCAGGAAGAAGCCACCAAATTCAACTACCCCTATGATCTCGACTCCGATCTGCCCCCGTTGCCGGAAAACCTGGCGATGGAGATGGTGCAAACCCTGGAGGCGGTCGTACAGTACGAGTCCAACCTGCAGACCAAGCGTGAGGAGCAGGGCAGCATGGTTGCCATGTTCGACAGGGATATCGAGCGCTTCAAGGATCTGAAGGGAATCGAATAAAAAAACCGCAGGCTAATTCGGTCCGTGATAAATGGTGATTTGCAGGCTAATGACGGCCTGAGTGGCCGAAACCTCCGGCTCCGCGTGCGCTCTCGACGAACTCTTCCACCACTTCGAACTCGGCGTGAACGATCGGCAATATGACCATCTGCGCAATTCGTTCCCCTGGTTCTATCGTGAACGGCTTGGGGCTGCGATTCCAGCAGGAAACAAAAATCTGCCCCTGGTAATCCGAGTCGATCAAACCGGTGAGATTACCGAGGACGATACCGTGCTTGTGTCCAAGCCCGGACCGCGGCAGCAACACCGCCGCAAGACCCGGATCGTCCAGGTGTATCGCAATACCGGTCGGGATCAGTTCGGTCTGACCCGGCTCCAGCAATAGCGGCTCGTCCAGGCAGGCACGCAAGTCAACGCCGGCAGATCCTGCGGTCGCCGGCGCCGGTATCGGGTACTCGCCACCAATCCTGGCATCCATGATTTTTAGCTTTATTTTACTCATTCCGGTTGTTTTTCCTTGTCGCTAGTTTGCTGCACCGGCCAGACGGCTAGCAATCAGATCGACGAGTTTGCGTGCGAGTATAAGTTTGTCCTCGGTGGCAAAATGCTTTTTACCGCCCGGCCAGTACGCTGTCAGGGAATTGACCGGCACCTCAAAGCCGAGCCCCGGACCCACCTCGTTCGCAAAAATCATGTCCAGGTCTTTGTTTTTCATCTTGGCCAGCGCATTGGCCTCCACATCGTCGGTTTCCGCGGCAAAGCCGACACAAAATGGCCGCTTCTTGCTTGCAGTGACTCCAGCCAGGATATCGGGTGCGGCTATAAAGCTTATCGACATACCGGCTCCGTCCTTTTTAATTTTTTTGGTCTGAATCGAGGCCGGCTGGTAATCGGATACCGCCGCCGCCGCGATAAATACATCCGCTCCAGACAACGCATCGTTTACTGCGTCACGCATTTGCTCCGCGCTTTCCACATCGACCCTGTCGATGCCGGGCGCTGCAGTCAGATAAACCGGGCCGCTGACCAGGATCACACCGGCGCCCGCCTCGGCCGCCGCCTGCGCCATCGCAAAACCCATGCGGCCGGAACTTCGGTTGCTGATAAAGCGGACCGGGTCCAGCGCTTCCCGGGTCGGTCCGGCGGTAACCACGATTTTCCTGCCGACAAGCGCCCTGCCGCTGGTCAGACGCATGGCGATTTCCAGCGGTTCCAGCATTCGCCCGGGGCCGACTTCACCGCAAGCCTGGTCGCCCGCATCCGGACCAAGCAGCGTGATGCCGCGCTCGCGCAACCGCGCGCAATTCGCCTGGGTCGCCGGGTTGCTCCACATTTGCTGGTTCATCGCTGGCGCGAGAAACAACGGCGCTTCGCTCGCCAGGCACAAAGTGCCCAGGAGATCGTCCGCCGAGCCGCTTGCCAATCGGGCGATCAGGCTGGCGGTTGCCGGTGCAATCAGGATGAGATCGGCCCAGCGAGCCAGTTCGATATGCCCCATCGCCGATTCTGCCTGTTCATCCCAGATATCGGTGCGCACGGGCCAGCCGGATACGGCCTGCAAGGTTAGCGGGGTGATGAAACGTTGCGCGCCGCCGGTCATCACGACGCGTACTTCTGCGCCCCGCTCGCGCAGGCGACGTACCAGGTCGGGGCTCTTGTAGGCGGCAATGCCACCACTGACACCCAGCAAAATTTTTCCGGCTACAGGCATAGGAGCGGCATTATCCCTGCTCACTGGGACGCGCGCCAGCAAAGCGCCAAATTGAGTGACATTCAGGTGCGGACGGGCAGATTTCGACCGTGTCTGCCCGGCCGCTTCATGACACGCTTGCGGCTGGTGGTTTCCAGGGAGCTGATGATGGGTATTCGCGACTGGCCAAAAACCGAGCGTCCGCGCGAGAGGCTGCTGGCACACGGTGCAGAGGCGATCTCCGAGGCCGAGTTACTCGCCTGCTGGCTGGGCTCCGGCAGCCGTGGTTCATCGGCCATCGACCTGGCGCGAAGCCTGCTGTCCAGGTTTGGCGGCCTGCGCGGCCTTTTTCATGCTTCAATGGACGATGTATGCGAGCAACAGGGTTTTGGCCCGGCGCGCTACGTCCAGATGCAGGCCTGGCTGGAGTTATCCCGCCGCTACCTCGCCGAAACCCTGCCTCGCGGCCCCGAGCTGACCAGTCCCGGCGCCACCAGCCGATTCCTGCAGGCCAAGCTCAGGGACCTGGACCATGAGCTGTTTTGTGCGCTGTTCCTGGACAATCGTCACCGGGTGATTCGCTTTCAGCCCCTTTTCCGCGGCACCATCGATGGCGCCAGCGTGCACCCGCGGGACGTCGTCAAACAAGCGCTGCGGCTCAATGCCGCCGCAATGATACTGGCTCATAACCACCCGTCGGGGGTGGCCGAGCCCAGCCAGGCGGACCACCTGATCACGCGGCGATTACGGGATGCGCTGGCGCTGGTGGATATTCGCGTCCTCGATCACCTGGTGGTCGGCGATGGAACCTGTTTTTCCTTCGCCGAACAGGGGTTTTTATAGGCCGGGCTACAGCCAGATCAGCCTTCTCCAGCACCCGGTTTTTCTTGCGCGCAGCCCGCCATACTGGTATAAAGTCCCGCTTTTCGCCAACCCGGCAAGGTCCGGCTGGTATTCGTTGAAACGAAGGATTCAAGACCATGTCCAGAGTATGTCAGGTCACTGGCAAACGACCGATGACCGGGAACAATGTTTCCCATGCCAACAACCACAACAAGCGCCGGTTTTTGCCGAATTTGCACAAGCATCGCTTCTGGCTGGAAAGCGAGAAACGCTTTGTCCGGCTGAAAGTGTCGGCCAAGGGGATGCGGATCATCGACAAATTCGGTATCGAAAAGGTTATCGGCGATCTGCGCGCGCGCGGTGAGAAAGTCTGAGGCTGATTCGGCTTGTTGCTGTCGCCAGCGGATGAGGAATTAATTATGAGAGACAAAATCAGGTTGGTATCGTCCGCTGGAACCGGGCATTTCTACACCACGACCAAGAACAAGCGCTTGCACCCGGAAAAGGTCGAGATCAAAAAATACGACCCTACGATCCGCAAGCACGTGATCTACAAGGAAGCCAAGATCAAATAAGTAGAAGTTAAGTAGAAACGATACAAAAAGAACCCGCCTGTTGGCGGGTTTTTTTGTAATTTGAGAGTTCTGTTGTCAGATCGCCATTGCCGGTTGCAGACGATATCTTTTCAGTACTTCGGCGAATTCCTGCAACGCACGGATGCCGCTGGCTTCCGCTTCCGCGATCCAGTCGTGCAACTGGGCGAGCAGTTTCTCGTTGCTGACATCGGTCGCACCGGTCCAAAGATCACGCAGCCGTTCACGAAACTCAACGACGGTTTTGAGTGCGTGATTGTTATCCAGGATCTCGTGCAGGCGTGCATGGGCTTTTTCATCCAGCAACGTCGGTCGCCGAATCAGCAATTTGCGCGCCCGGCGCAATAAACCGTCAGCCGCGTCCGCACCGCGTAATTCCTTGTGAAATACAGGCAGCGTCACTGTTTTTGTGTAATTTCGCAGCACATGCATGCGATTGATCATGATTGCGCGCAAGGCTTCCAGATTAGCCACGGGTTCGTCCGCGAACACCGGCGCCGGCACTACGCGGCGGACCTTGGCCAGACCAAGGAATTTCATGATGCTGATGAACCCCCAGCCGATATCGAATTCCCATGGGCGGACCGAAAATTTCGCCGAACTCGGGAATGCGTGGTGATTGTTGTGCAACTCTTCGCCGCCAACGAAGATCGCGAGCGGAGTGATGTTGGTCGAAGCGTCATCGCATTCGAAATTGCGGTAGCCATAGTAGTGACCGATGCCATTAATGATTCCGGCGGCAAACAGCGGCATGGAAATCATCTGGAAGGCAATAATGATGATGCCCGGGACACCGAACAACAACAGATCCAGCAGCACCATCAGGATAATCCCGCCATAGGGCACGCGTTCGTAAACATTGCGCTCGACCCAGTCGTCGGGGCAACCGCGGCCGTATTTCTCCAGCGTTTCCGGGTTGCTGGCCTGCACCTTGTATAACTCGGCGCCTTCCAGCAGGACTTTTTTCAGACCTACCATCTGTGGGCTGTGCGGGTCTTCCTCGGTCTCGCAACGGGCGTGGTGTTTGCGATGTACGGCGACCCACTGGCGAGTCAGCATGCCCGAGGTCATCCAGATCCACAGGCGGAAAAAATGGCGCAGCCACGGATGCAGGTCCAGCGCGCGGTGCGTTGCGTCCCGGTGCAGATAAACCGTAACCGCGAATATGCTGACTTGAAACATGATCAATGCGGCTATCACATAGCCCCAGAAATCGAGATTGAGAATGCCGTACAGATATTCCATCGATTCGTTGTCCTGTTGGCGCAAACGCGCGCACTATAACGTATGACACCTGCCGGTTAAAGGAATCACATCATATATTGCGGGACAGCAATGAAAATACAAGCATGGCGGGGTCAAACAGATGATATTAAAGGATTTTTATGCCGGAACTACCCGAGGTAGAAACCGCTCGGCGGGGCATTGAACCGCACCTGCGGGGCCAGCGCATCGTCCGCGTAGACCTGCGCCAGACCCGACTCCGCTTTCCGGTAACCCGCGGGCTCGCGGATTCGCTGACCGGCGCCAGGATTAGCGAAGTCGGACGCCGCGGCAAGTATCTGCTGGTCGGGACCAATCGCGGCACCTTGCTTATTCACCTGGGCATGTCCGGCAGCCTGCGAATCCTGGCCGGGTTCGAGGCAGCCGGTCGCCATGATCATTGGGATATCTGGCTGGAAAATGGCCACGGGCTGCGTTTCACCGACCCGCGTCGGTTCGGCAGCCTGCTCTGGACCACCAGGGACCCTCTGAAACACCGCTTGCTAAGACACCTGGGCCCCGAACCGTTGACCAAAGATTTCAATGGCGCTTACCTGTATGCGCTTGCTCACCGTCGCAAGACGCCGATCAAGCCATTGCTCATGGATGGGCGGGTGGTGGTGGGTATCGGTAATATTTATGCCAGCGAAGCGCTTTTCGCGGCTGGCATCCGGCCTACCCGGCAGTCGGGTCGCATCAGCTTCGAACGTATGGAATTGCTGGTTAGCAAGGTCAAGGACGTGCTGCGCAGGGCGATCAGGGCCGGTGGCACGACGCTGCGTGATTTCACGGGCAGCGAGGGAACACCGGGGTATTTTGCGCAGGAATTATCCGTTTATGACCGGGCGGGCCAGCCGTGTCCACGGTGTTCCGCACCGGTTCGGAAAACGATTCTTGGCCAGAGGGCTTCCTATTACTGCGTGGATTGCCAACGCTAGGGCGAGGGTTATGCTCCGGGCTCCGCCGTCAGCTTGTGATATTTTTCCAGCAGCTGTTCGCGATCTTCCTTGTGGTCCAGATCCAGCGGGATGCAATCCACCGGGCACACTTCGACACACTGTGGCTCATTAAAATGCCCTACGCACTCGGTGCATCGCGCCGGGTCGATGTGATAGATCACCGGCCCCATATAAATCGCCTCGTTTGGGCATTCCGGCTCGCAAACATCGCAGTTGATGCACTCGTCAGTAATTTTCAGCGACATGGAAGGGTACTCAGGCCTTCTTCAGGTCCGACAGCGCTTGGCCGACCGCCGCCGGAACAAATTCGGATACGTCGCCGCCGAGCTGCGCGATCTCCCGGACCAGGCTGGAAGACACGAAAGTAAATTGCTCGGTCGGGGTCAGGAAAACCGTTTCGATATCCTCGGCCAGCCTGCGGTTCATGCTGGCAAGCTGAAACTCGAATTCAAAATCGGAAACTGCGCGTAATCCGCGGATAATCACGCCCAGATCGTGTTGCCGTGCGAACTCGACAGTCAACCCCTGGTAGGCGATCACTTCTACATTATCCAGATCGGCCAGCGCTGCACTGGCCAGTGCGACCCTTTGTTCGATATCGAACAAGGTATTCTTGCCGGGGCTGGCCGCCACGGCGACGACGATCCGTTCATACAGTCGCGCGGCCCTTCGCACCAGGTCGCAGTGGCCGTTGGTAAAAGGATCGAAGGTCCCCGGATACATCGCTTTCATATGTCTGCCTTCAGCCCGGCGGTGGTTGCCGCCGAAACAGATAATAACCGACCTGGCCGGCCTTGCTCTCCCGCCAAAGCATCCACCCAGGTGGAATTCCCGATAGCGGTTCGCGAGCCGGGTTTTCAGCATATACAAAGGCATCTTTGCCGAGCCAGCCATTGGCTTCAAGTTCCTGCATCGCTGGGGCCAGCAACGTACTTTGGTAGGGCGGGTCGAGAAAAACGATATCGAACTTTCGAACCGGCCCTTGCAGGTATGCCAACGCGTCACCGCAGACGACTTCCGCTTCGGCCTCGAGTATATCGAGCTGATCGAGGAGGTGGGATGTTGCCCGCCGGTTTTTTTCCACAAAAACCACGTTCGCAGCGCCACGCGACAAAGCCTCGATGCCAAGCGCGCCGCTGCCGGCGAACAAATCCAGGCAGACGGCGTTTCTGACCGGTTTTGCGAGCCAGTTGAACAAGGTCTCACGGACCCGGTCCGGTGTCGGCCGCAGGCCCGCAGCATCGACAATGGCCATTTTTCTGCCGCGCCAGCGACCGCCGATGATGCGATACTTGCCTGGGAGTCCCGAGTTACTATGTTGCACTGCAGTATCGATCCTCGATTCTGGCCGGGAGCCGCCGCCTGTAGCCAGATTCGGCCCCTACTGTTCCTTGCGTTTTACAAGATAACAAGCGTAATCTTAGCAGCATAAATAAGCCCGCCAGGGTTAATCAAAACAACAGTTATACCTCAGGAGCTCAGGCATGAATCCACGTATCGCTGCGGTACTTTTCACCGCCAGTCTTTTCTTAGCTGGATGTTTCTCGGACGCGGACAAAAAAGATATAGTCGGCAGCATGGCGCCGGCACCGCCGCCGGGAGGAACAGCACCGCCACCGCCTGCGACTGGCTTCAGGGCGCTTTACGTGCTTGCCGCGGGTGCGTTGCCATACCCGAACTCGCTGTTTTTCAACGGCAGCACGGATGGCACGATGAACCTGCCGCTGCTAGCTACATCGCCGCTGAACGCTACGCTAAATACGCTCGACGGTTTTTCGACTACCCAGTATTTCAACCAGAATTTCAGCGCCCCCATCGACCCCGCGTCCATCATTGGCGGCGTTACGGTCAATGTGCTTGAAGTGGTTGAGGACCTGGCCACGACGGCCACCATTGGTGTGGTCGGTGGCCTGATACCGGGTGTGGACTACAGTGTCGGCCTGGCACCGGACCTCGATGCGGGCGGGGCGACCTTGCAGGTTCGGCCTTTGAAGCCACTCAATCCATCGAGCTCCTACCTGGTGTTGATGACCAGCGGTATTACCGACATCCTTGGAAACCCGGCAACAGCGGACACCGATTATGCCGGGCTGCGCGATGCCGCCCTCGCCGGTATCACCCTGCCCGACCCCACGCTGGATGGCCTGCGGCAACTGATCGGCGCTCACCTGGCGATCGCCGGGGCGATCGGCATGAACCCGGCAGCGATTATTTCCAGCGCCAATTTCCGCACCCAGTCGATCGGCAACGTCATGGCGGCAGCAGCAGCCCAGACAGTGGGTCAGGGCGCCGTGGTCGGACCATTCCCCGGCGCGCCGGTGGGATGTCCGTTCGAGCCTTTGAACACAGCCTGCGTGTTGCCGCCGAGCGCGATGCCGAGCGGTAATGCCGACATCTATGTCGGCCAGCTGGTTGTCGATTACTACAGCGACACGCCGGCAACCGGCGATCCGGTTTCTTCGTTCTGGACCGGCGCACCATTCACCCTGGATCCGACGGCCACGCCGACCAATTTTGTCCATCGCTTCAACCCAGTCCCGGTCGCAACAGCGACCTTTGGTATACCGCTGATGATGACCGTGCCCAACGCCACCTCGGCCTGGATACAGGCGGTCGGAGCTCCGCCGCCAGGCGGCTGGCCCGTGGTCATTTTTTCGCATGGCATAACCCGCAACCGTACCGATATGCTGGCGCTGGCCGAACCGTTCGCCGATGCCGGTTTCGTGGTCATAGCGATCGATCATCCCTTGCATGGACTTACCGAGCCGAACCCGCTGGTCGATCCCACCGGAATATTCTTCCAGCCGGGTGCCGAGCGTACTTTTGACCTCGATGCCATCGACAACGTGACTTTCGCCCCGGGCCCGGACGGGCTGATTGACATATCGGGGTTCCACGCATTTCTCAACCTGGGCAACCCGCTGACTATCCGTGACGCGTGGCGCCAGGGCGCGGTCGATCTGATCGCACTGGCCCGCACGATCGGCATCATCGATGTCGATGGCAACGGCAGCCCCAACGATGCGGCGGACCTCGATGGCAACCGCGTGCATTATGTCGGCCAGTCGCTGGGCAGCATGATCGGCATCAATGCGTTGACCCACAGCAGTGATTTCAGATCGGCGACACTGGGCGTACCCGGCGGCCTGATTCTGCAACTGGCCCTGGATTCGCAATCCTTCGGCGCGCTGGTTACCGGAGCGCTTGCGGCACAGGGCCTGACGCCGGGCACATCGTTGTTCAATAACACCCTCCGTGACATGCAAACCGCTATCGACGGGGCCGATCCGTGGAATTTCGCGGCCGGCGCCCTGGGCCAGCCGGTACACATGATCGAGGTCATCGGCGATACGACCGTACCCAACAGCGCGACCGAGCGCCTGATCGACGTCATGGGGCTGCCCGGCATCTCGACGCCGGGACCGAATTTCGTCTCGCAAGGCGTGGTTCGATTTACCGAAGGCAGCCATGGCTCGCAGCTCGATCCCACGGCCAGCCTCGCCGCAACCATCGAGATGATGACGCAGACGGTGGTTTTCCACGCAGGCGTTCCTGGCGTATTGCCGGGAGACGGCTTGGTTATCCTGATCAGCAATCCGGCGATTATCTCGACTCAGCCGTAGATTCGCGCAGGAACATAAAAAAACCCTGGGCGGCCTTTGGGCCGCCCTTTTTTATTCCTGCCCGCGACTGGTTAGCATTAACAGAGGTTAGTAAACTCTACACCGATGCTAAAACGAAAATCCTACGCAGCCAAGGATGAGTCACGACAGAACCCGGCAGGGTTTTTGCAGCGAGTGCGGCAACGCCTTAATAAAGGTGACTCGTGGCTGACTCGCGATATCACCGACTTTGTCCCGAGCGGCAAGATCGATGACGAGGTCATGGAGGAACTGGAAACACGGCTGCTGCTGGCCGATGTCGGCGTGGATG
>JACZVC010000009.1 GCA_022572885.1 Pseudomonadota bacterium
ATATTATTTTCACACCGGTTGCGCTGCGATTTGTGACCTATTCGATCCCGATTAGCGACAAGGCACAAGAGTTTGTTGATGCAGTCCAAAGTTCAGATACCGTACGCCAATGGATCAAGGCAGCCCACGCAGAGTCGGAGTCAATTTCCTTCATCGATGAACTTGTACCTGCCGCGTCCAGCCCGCTTACGTTGGCGTGATACGGAGTTAGAACGTCGGCTCTTGGCCGTTAGCGGACTGTCAAAAATCGGCTTTTGCTCAAATCGAACGTCTGCTATACACCCGAAAGCGGCCGTTGGGATGGTAGAGTCGTGAGGGGCCGCTAATGACCCGTAGCGGACATTCCCAGTATCCAAATATTGCTCATTAGCCTAATTGTGACGCAAGATGACTAATCTTCAACTTTCGTGATGCAGACAACATCGATATAGCCAAACTGGCTGATCTGTCAAAACGAGGCACAAAAGGAAATAACTAATGAAAAAAATTAGCCTGCTCATGACTTGCGCATTAGTCGTTGTCCTCACGGGCTGCGGTGGCGCAAAAGTTCTAAAAAAACCTGAGCCATTGAAGACTACGCAGCCGCTTGCTGTGGCATCAGACCCACGTCTGGCCATTACCTTGGACTGGGTAATAGTGCGTGCCGGTCCCGGCACCTGGGCAAAAAATGCAGACTGGGATGAATACCTTCTGCGGTTCAAGAATCTCACGGATTCGCCAATGCAAATTACCAATGTCTGGGTCTATGACTCACTTGGCACCCAGATAAACAGGCAACTCGACAGGCGAGCACTGGTTAAAGGCACGAAAGGCACCAAGCGTCGTTATCGAGATTCAGATATCAAGGTCAAGGCCGGGATGGGTACCGGCAAAATGCTGGCTGCGGGTGCAGCGGTCGGGGTTGTCGGGTATGGACTCGCGGTAGGTTCAGCAGCGGGGGGGGGATTTGGGGCCGGAGCTGCTGCTGGTGGTGGTGCAGGTGCTGCGGGCGCCGTGCTACTTGCAGCGCCCGTGATCGCTTTTCTTGGCATCAAAAAAGGCGTAAACAACAGCAAGGTCAATTCGGAAATCATACGTCGACAGTCGATGCTACCTCTGGCGTTACCTTCATCGGACGAAGTTTCTGCGAAATTGTTCTTCCCGCTGTCTCCTTCACCAACCCACGTGGAGGTTATCTATACGGACACTGAGGGCGAATACCGCCTGGTCATCGATACGCAGGAAGCACTCAATGGCCTTCACCTGGTGCCAGAGAAAAAATAGGGACCAGTCATTTTGTCGTGGTCCGAACAATAAAAAGGGAGTCAGCAAATTTACGCCAACCTCCCATTGTCTATTCGATTAGAAAGGGTTAACAACGTCCGCTTTTGGCCGACTGTTGTCTGTCGCTACTCCGCCTTTCCAGCCATATGAACGACCGCTATCGATGAAAGCAGACGTTAAGTGGCCCGCCCTAAATGCGCACGTCGGTCCAGGTGTCGTCATACGAGGCTCGCGTTTTGCCACGGCCCGTTAGCGAAACGGCGGCCCGCCAATCCAGGACACCAGGGACAGGCGCGTTCCCTTGGTCACCGGTCGCACACGATGCGCCAGGTATGAGGGAAACGCGATCAGCGAACCACGGCTGCGTGGAGCGAGTTCGTCTGTCGCCGAAAGAAATTCGAGCTCGCCGCCTTCATAATCCGCCGGATCGCTCAACTGCACGCTGAGGCTCAGTTTTCTGCTTGAATAAGTGCCAGGTCCGAGGTCGATATGCCAGTCATAGTGGCCACCCGGCTCGTAGCTTGCCACCTGTATACCGTCATAGAACCCGTTTAGTTCAAAGCCATATCCGCGGTTCAGTTTCATCAGTGCGTCTTCCAGAAAATCGAAAAGCCAGGCGGATTCCTCCGATGGCCAGATAAAGCGCACGGTCGAGTTCCTGCCTTTATCGGTTTTTCGCTCGGCCCCCGTTTTTCCTTCCAGCTTTGGAGAATTCTCCGCGAGCGCGATCGCGCTGTCGCATATATCGGGGCTCATCAGGCTCTCGACGAACGCAACCTGCGCCGCGGCGTCGTTGGTACGCCGGCTAATATGGCTTTTCAAAAGGCGGGATGATTGCATGGTCATCGTCTCTTGCGGCCCAGTTCATCCTGTAAGTCGTGCTTGCGCAGCAAAGCGCGCAGCTGGTGATAGCTCAGACCCAGTAATTTAGCAGCTTCAGACTGCCTGAATCTCGCTTTTTTCATCGCTTCGCGAACCAGGTGGATTTCCATTTTGCCGATCGCTCCTTTCATGTCCAGCGGAAAGTGGATTTTCCTCGTTGACGGTTCGAGCATATCAATGGTGCCTGGCGGCACGTGTTTTGCACTGAGAATCCGTCGTCCCGGGATAGGCATTCGGCCCGGAATATAGGGTGAGTCGAATGGATCGAAGACGATGTTGCTCACTGGTTTGTCGGGTCGTTCTGACCGGTAAACAGAGCGCTCAACCGTGTGTTTCAATTCGCGTACATTGCCGGGCCACGCATGCCTCAGCAGTAACGATGCGGCGCGGTGTGAGAATCCCGGGAAAAAGTCCCGTTTCAGCTCACCGACAATGTTGATTGCGAAGTGATTCGCCAGTGGCAGGATGTCCTCTTCCCTGGCGCGCAACGGCGGCACCGCAATGACATCGAAAGCCAGCCTGTCGAGCAGGTCCGGGCGAAACCGGTTTTCCCGCACCAGCCTGGGAAGATCCTCGTTACTGGCCCCGACTATGCGGATATCGACATAAATGGTTTCGGTGCCGCCTACTCTCTCAAACTCCCCGTATTCGATAACCCGCAATATTTTCTCCTGCATGCGCAGCGATATCGTTGACAATTCGTCCAGAAAAAGCGTTCCTGTATCGGATCGTTCAAAGCAGCCGAAATGGGTGCGAACCGCGCCGGTGAACGAGCCGGCCTCGTGGCCGAACAATTCACTTTCCAGGATGCTTTCCGTCAGTGCCGCGCAGTTCAGTTTGATCAGCGGTTTCTCCCAGCGACCAGACAGGTAATGCAGGCGGCTGGCAATCAATTCCTTGCCTGTACCCCGTTCACCGATAACCAGGACCGGCTTGCTCAGGGTTGCGGCGCGCGACACATGCTCCTGCATTTCCAGGAAAGCCGGGGCTTCGCCGATAATTGGCGTGGTTTCGGGTCGGTGGACAGGCATAATAGTTAAAATAGCTGGAAAACGAGCAAAATACTAATGTTTTAGTGAAATACGCTAATATAGATTATTTATTGATGACTATATTTTACTATTTCTATTTAATAAACAGTATGTTGCGGGAATTCAGGCAATCTGGCACGAATTTCGCAACACTCAATACCAAGAGTAACAAATACGACAATTCGATCTGATTGAGGACGGTTCCATGGGTATTTTTTCGAGATTCAGTGACATAGTGAATTCCAACATCAACTCCATCCTGGACAAGGCGGAGGATCCGGAAAAACTGGTTCGCCTGATGGTCCAGGAGATGGAAGACACGCTGGTCGAAGTTCGCTCCGCCGCCGCGCGGGCCATTGCCGACAAAAAGGGGCTGAATCGTAAATTGGCGGCGTTGGAAAAAGAGGAAAAAGAGTGGCAGGGCAAGGCGGAACTGGCGGTCAGCAAAAACAGGGACGATCTTGCCAAGGCGGCGCTGGCGGAAAAATCGCGAGCGGCTGAAGCGGTTGCGGATTTACGCCAGCACTATGAAATCATCGAGAATGGGCTGGCAAAGCTCAATGACGATATCGCACGCCTTGAAGTAAAGATTGCAGACGCCAAGAACCGGCAAAAATCGCTGTTGTTGCGACATCGTACGGCCGGAAACCGGCTTGAGCTAAGAAAGAAAATCCATGATTACAAGATCGAGGACGCCCTGGTTCGTTTCGAGCAATTCGAACGGAAAATGGAAAATCTGGAAGGACAAGTGGACTCATTCGATCTGGGGTTACAAAAGAATCTAAATCGAGAGCTTGCCAACCTGGAGAACTCAGAGGCAGTGGAAAAGGAATTGGCCGCACTGAAAAAGAAAATACGGCAGGTGGAAAAAACAGCCTGAAGCGAGTTTCTGGCATTAGGATGAAAAACTGATGGTTGAATTATTGGCAATGATAGCCCTGCTGGTGATTGCGCCGCTGGCAATCATTCTGCACTACGTTACCAAGTGGAAGCAGACCGGGGCTCTCAGCGGGGCGGATGAAAAACTTTTGCAGGACTTGTGGGATATTTCGCATCGAATGGAGAGCCGCGTCAATGCGCTGGAGACCATTCTGGACGAGGAAATTCCTGACTGGAGGTCAAGAGCGTGACAACAGGGCAATGGTTTCGAGGAGGAACACAGATGCTTTACAGGGATCGGGAAAACGGCATGATCCTCGGGGTCTGCGCCGGAATTGCCGAAAGGTTTGAATTTAACGTACTCGGCGTGCGCATACTCGCGGTGGTCGCAATGGTCTGCCTGGCTTTCTGGCCGGTCGTTGTGGCCTACGTGGCTTTCGGCTTGTTGCTCCGCGACCGCCCGCTTAATTATTACGGGCCGGACTATGAGCATCGATTCTGGCGTTCCAGCGATCGAGAAACGGAGTGAGCATGACTGATTATCAGGAGTTTCCAACACGCCGGTTTTTTCGTGATCCAAAGCACGGGATTTTTGGCGGGGTCTGCGCAGGTATTGCCAATTACTTCGGCTTTGACGTGACTGCGGTCAGGTTGGTTACATTCTTCAGCATGTTGTTTTTCCAGATGCTGATCCTGGTGTATATTCTTCTTGTATTCATTGTTCCACGGCAGCCAAACACGCCGGAAAGAACCGTGGCGGAACGAGCTTTCGATCGGGCAATGAGGCGTGCACCGAAAGCCACGTTTGGGGAGGTGCGCTACCGTTTTCGCGATCTTGAGACGCGCCTGCAGAAAATGGAGCGCTATGTGACTTCAAAGCGTTTTCAGCTCGATCGGGAATTTGAGAATTTAAAAAACCAGGAGTAAGACTCCTGTGGGGGCGTTTATGATCGGTGATTTATTTCTGATAGCCTTGATCTTGTGTTGTTTTCTTTGCCTTCTTGGGCTGAGGCAGTGGCAAAGACCGGCAGGATCATCCATCGGCGGGCAAAACAGGGGCAATTCCACCTTGGCGGCGACCGCGGCTGACCTGAAACAACGCGTGGAAGTACTCGAGCGTATTGCCACGGATCGCAAGACGGCGTTGCGCGAGAAATTCCTCGATCTTGAGTAAAAGACTTCAGGTTGGGGCTGATGCCGCATGAGCAAATACGAATTTATACTGTCTCTCGTATGCATTCTCGCTGTCGCCTGGGTTTTCAAGGAGTTCATAATCTCGCGGAGGCTGGGAAAAGGTTATCGCAGCAAGGGCCGTCATCGCGGAAACGCTGAGGCTGAGTTGCAGGCCGAGAACGATGCGGCAGCGGAGAAACTGCAAGCGATGGAAGAGCGTATCAAGGTGCTGGAAAAAATCATTACCGATCGCGAGGCGAATCTGCGCGACGAGTTTCGGGATTTGGAAAATAACGGCGATCGATAAGACAGCAACCGCGATGTTTATGACGAGGGAACGTGCGGCACATCGCGACCGGGGGAGTACCGTTTTATTCGCAGACCGGGCCATCTACTGATGGTTTGCACCAGCGTGGCCAGCCGTTCTCATTCCAGTAGTCCGGCAGCTTGATTTCCTCGAGCAAAATTTCGAAATCCGGCAAAGCCCTGAGATAGGCATACCTTGGGAACCACAGATTGGCGATCATCGCAGGAGCATCGCTGACCAGTGTCTGCATTAATTCGAGGGCCCTTGGCGACTTGATAATCAACAGCGAACGGACTGGAGCGCGGCCCCCGGCAGTGCCACTGGCGTGCAATGCCCATTCTGTGATCTCGCTTTCGAGCTGAGCGTCGCCACGCGCGGCGTAGGCAAGACTGGCCGACCGGAAGGGCTCGATTCCGGAAAATCGATGCCAGTCATCGATTATTGCCGCCGCGGATACCAGGTCGCCGCGCATTTCATAAATTTCGCTCAGCACCGCCGATGCAAACATGTGGTCAAGATCAAGGCCCCGGTTCGCATACCGCTCAGCTTCCTCAATTTCTCCATTCAGCAACAGTGCCGCCGCTAGCCAGCTATTGTTGACGCCGGTACCCGGCGCCAGGTCCACAGCTTTGCGCAGGGCGCGCTCCGCCTTATCCGGGTAGCCGACTTCCAGCAACTGGATGCCTTTCCATAAAAACGCCGAAGGCTCGCCCGGGTTCAGCGCAATCGCCAGATCGAAATATTCCATAGCATCGGACCACCGATAATCCTGCGCCGCGACCAAGCCAAGCACGGCGATTGGTTCCGCCTGGCCCGGTTTCAGTTCCAGAGATTTCTCAGCGGCTTCACGGGCGTCGATCAGCGACTGCCGCCGATTCATCGGCAAATAGTCCGGGTAGACTACGTACGTGGCAGCCAGGCCGGACCAGGCCGCCGCGTATTCCAGATCGGTTCGAACGACCTTTTTGAACCGGGCCAATGCCTTCTCCAGGTCCGCACCGCGCTGATTCAAAAAATGCCTCCCCTGCAAATACAACTCATAGGTTTCTACACTGCCTGATGGCGGCCGGTTGTCGGCGACAGCGGCTGCGGCGTTGCCGACATCTCCGACCGAGAGCGTTTCCTGAATCGCGCGCACGATTTTTTGCGCGATCTCGTCCTGTACCGCAAAAATGTCCTCGAGGTTCCGGTCAAAGGTTTCTGACCATAGGTGTGTATCGGTAGCTACATCGATGAGTTGAGCGGTGATACGCACCCGGTCGCCGGCCTTGCGAACACTGCCTTCCAGAATATGGCTCACGCCCAGTGCCGCGGCAATCTCGGCAATATCCATGTTCCGGCCCTTGAAGGCGAACGAGGACGTCCGTGACGGGACCCTGAGCCCCTTGATCTGGACCAGGACATTGAGGAGCTCTTCGGATATGCCATCGCTGAAATACTCGTTGTCCCGGTCGCTGCTCATATTGACAAAGGGAATAACCGCTACCGATACAAGGTCGCTTTTGGCAGGGGGAACTTCGGAAACTGCCTGGATTTCTTCAATGCGCTCCGCCGGGGTCATTGAAATTCTGGGCTCGAGAAAGAAATAAACCACCGCAACGAGCAGCAAAGCAATGATGACAAAATCGATCCGCCGGCCGGTCTGGGGCGTAATCGACTGACTACGATCAACATCCGCTTCACGTTTCAGCCCGTCCGGGGTCAATTCGAATGCCCACGCGAGAATCAATGCAAAAGGAAAGCCTATCAACAGCAGTATCAGTACCATTGAGCCGGCCCATTCGGGGATCTTCAGCAGCGGAAATGCGACATCGATAATCTGGATCGCCAGCCAGCCAACAATCAGGTAGACAGTTGCGACCCTGACGACATTGCGCCGGCTCAGTTCGCCATAGAAATTTTTGATCAACGACACAATGCAAGACCACCTTTGGCTCAGGCAAAGACTAGCACTTGATCCAGCACGCTGCACTGCCGTCAGCTATCAAAAAGAGCGCTGTGCGGTATTATCAGCGAAGGGGGCCTGATTTTTCACGGAGTTGGCGATGTCGGCAACGGTCGAAAAAAAACCGCTCATCGTTCCACCGGTGTATCTGCTGCTGTTTATCCTGGGTCAGATGGCAATTCATCGCTACTGGCCATTGGCGCAGCTTTTCGATGGGCCGATTCGTTACGCTGGCCTGATACTCCTGGCTCTCGGCGTCTTGTTCGCGGGCTGGGGAGTGCGCGCCTTTGGCCGGGCCGATACGGCGATCAGGCCGCTGGAAGAATCGACCGCGATGGTAACCCATGGCTTGTACCGGTTTACGCGGAACCCAATGTACCTGGGCATGATCCAGGTGCTGATGGGCGTCTGCGTGTTGCTGGGCAGCTTGTCGCCATGGCTGTTGATTCCGGGATTCATTTTGATTATTCGAAATGTTTTTATTCTTCGTGAAGAAGCGATGATGGAAAGAATCTTTGGCGAACAATATCGAAGCTACAGGTCCAGCGTCCGGCGATGGGTATAAATCCAGTGGACTCAAGTAGCCAGGCTGTGCCATGAGTGGCAAAGCTGATTTCTACGTGCTCTACCGCTGGCGATTGAAAACAGGTATGGAACAACAGTTCACCGATGCCTGGGCGAAGATGACTGAGCTGATACGAGCGCAAAGAGGGGGCCTGGGATCACGCCTCCACTATCGCGACGATGGCTGGTGGGTTGCCTACGCTGCCTGGCCCAGCCGGGGTCACTGGGTGAAGTCCAAAGACCTTGGGCCCGCGGACCAGGCGCTCGCGAAGTTGATGAACGACGCCATCGCTGAGCGGCAACCCGCAGAGGAATTATTGCCGGTTAAGGACCTGGTTGCCGGGAAACGATGAGTTTCCCGAACGCATCAAAAAGATAAAGGACGATGAGCATAAATGTCGACGAAATCTTAGGTTTCTGGTTTGGAGGGCAGGAAGACGATGCCGATGTTGCGAAAACGCAGCAGTCGTTGTGGTGGTCCAAAAATCCGGCTGTCGACCGGGAGATTTCGGACACCTATCGGGCAACGCTCGAAGCAGCCTGTAGAGGAGATCTGGCGGATTGGGAAAACTCGGCCCGGGGCATGCTTGCCCTGATTATCCTGGTGGATCAATTCAGCCGGAATATTTATCGTGACCATGCGCGCGCATTTTCAAACGATCACCTGGCGCGCGGCTGGTGTCGGCAACTGCTGGCGAGGAGGCTGGATTTGGAGCTCCGGCCCATTGAGCGTTTATTTGCCTATCTGCCCCTGGAGCACTCGGAAGATATGGCTGATCAGCACCGGTGTGTTGCGCTTTTTGCAGCCCTGGGCGAACAAGTGCCGGACCGTCACCAGGAAGTTTTCGCGGGGTTTCTTGATTTTGCCCACGCGCACCGAAAAATCATCAGGCAGTTCGGCAGATATCCTCATCGAAACGAAATTCTTTCCCGCGAATCCACTGCTGCTGAAAAAACGTTTCTAACCCAGCCCGGATCATCGTTCTAGAACATGCGCCAGCATGGACGGGAAAGGAAGAAAACGTGATGATAGTCACCAGGTGCACCCATGACTGATCAAGAACCGGGAAAACTGAATCAGGCCCTGCCGGTCGATCCTCGCGAACTCGAGATCGTGTTTGCCGAATTTGGCGCGACGGTCCATGCGGCGCAGTGCCTGGAATATGCGTTGGGGCTGCTGATGGCATTGCTGACCAAGTATGAAGATGCAAAATTCAAAGGCAGGCCCGACGAAAGTCTCAGCGCCGTGCTTTCCAGTCAAACCTTGGGAGAGTTGTTCAGAACTGTGCGCAAACAGGAGTTTTTCACTTCAGCCGAGAGGAAGACCGTCCATAAGGCGATTAAACAACGCAATCAGCTGGTGCATTCTTACCTGGTGGACAAGGCGGAGTATTTTCTCGGCGCCAAGAGCAGAGCCAAGCTTGTAGAGGATATCCAGAAAAGGCGGGCCAACCTGCGCAAGGCAAATGCGATTATTGACGGGATGATCGATCACTATCTAAAAGAGCACGGAACCAGTATCGAGGAATTACATAATTTCTGGGAGCCGTTGGTACGCTCGGATGAAGAATTGCCGGACCATTTTATCGATTGAGCGGATGCAAAGTAATGGCCGGAAGGCCGCCAAGAAAACTGGAGAAAAAAGTGATAATGGCAAGAGCGGGTCTGCTTATATTGATCGCCTGGATTATTGTTGCCTGTGCCGCGCCCGTCAATCTTCAGGCAGAGCGGAGGTCCTTGCTGGCGGCGGATGTTCGTTTTGACGAACTTTCCGGGGAGTTCGGGCCGGCTGACGCTTTCTCGAAATATCTTGTTGACGACGCACTGAACTTGCCGCGGAATGGGCCAGCGGTTACCGGTCTGAAGAATATCGTAAAATCACTGGCAGGAGAGTATTCGCTCCGATGGATTCCACAGGATGCGGCTGTTTCCGGGAATGCAGACATGGGGTACACATGGGGGCGCTGGCTGCTGAGGATTGACACCGACTCGGGGGTAATGGAAAGAAGGGGCAAATACCTCAATGTCTGGGTTAAAAGAAATGGCGAGTGGAAAGTATTGGTCGACATAGGAAACCAGGCTGACCCCTTACCTGAGTGATAATCAGTATCCGTCTATGGCACAGCCACCCTTATACACAACAGGAGTTTGCCGATGAATGATCTGCCAGAGCGCCGTTCCTACCAGGTATTTGAAAACTGGATTCAGGCGATGGGTGTTGCCTGGGAGGCCAGAGACGCCGATCGCTTCGCGCAACTGTTTACCGCGAATGCACATTACTATTGGACGCCATTTCAGGAAGTGCTGGAGGGACGGGCGCAAATTGCAAATGCAGTGGAGAAAGCAGTTGCCCGGCAGCAGGACGTGAAGTTTCGTTATAACGTTATTGACTGGTCTGACCGTGCAGGTACGGCCCATTGGCAATGCACTTTCAATCGTGAGAACGGCGATCAGGTAATTATCGACGGTATGTTGCGGGCAATTCTGAACGAAGATGGTCTATGCGAAGAATTCAGAGAATGGTGGCACAGCAACGAATCAAAATGAGGAAGCACCGCTATTTGCTGGCGACATTATTGGTCCTGGGCGGCCTGAGCGGTTGTGCGCAATTCAATAAGCCGGATCTGGAAAGACTTTACCGTTATCAACAGGGTAACCCGAACCAGCCGCCGATAATCCTGATACCAGGCCTATTCGGTTCGCGGTTGAGTGACGCTAATGGCAAAGAGGTTTGGCCCGGGTCCGCTTTCAAACTGCTGTTGTCCGATTATGACGAACTCAAGTTAAAGGTAAACCCTGACACGCTGGAACCCGAGAAATCTGATCTCCTTTTGACCGGTTTGACCGATACGATCATTGGGCAGGATTACTACCGGCGGTTGCGCGACGTGCTTGAAAAGGTCGGTGGTTTCGTCGAGTTTGCACCAGGAACGCGAGCCTGGCGGGGGGAACGGCGGTATTATGTTCTCGCCTATGACTGGCGGCAGGACAACCTGTTGGCGGTCAGGAAGCTTGATTCGCTGATCGAAGCCATACGGCGCGATTACCAGGAACCCGATCTAAAAGTCGATCTCATTGCGCACAGTATGGGTGGGATGATAGCGCGCTATTACATTCGCTATGGTACCAGCGATGAATTAACGGACAACGAATTTCTGGTTAATAACTACGGGGCATCACGAATTCGCCGGGCGATTTTGCTGGGCACCCCGAATCTCGGGTCAACCAGTGCCGTTAAGGCGATCATCAATGGCTTTAAAATTGGCATTGGGGAGCTTTCTCCACAGTTGATCGCTACCTGGCCAAGTAGCTACCAATTGCTTCCACATCCGATCAGTCAGTGGTTGTTTTCTGTGGATGGCGAGGCTCTGGATCTGGATCTGTTCAGTGTCGAGATCTGGCGCAGGTTTGAATTCTCGATTTTCGACCCCAAGGTTGAAAAAGAAATTATCTCGCAATTCGAAAATCCGTCGGAGGGTCGGGAATACTTGCGGGTATTCCAGGCATATTTTGCCGTACATCTCGAAAGGGCAAGGCGTTTTGTCTGGTCGCTTACGGTAAAGGCGCCACATCCAGATGTGAAGTTGATTGTTTTTGGCGGCGATTGCCGGCTGACTCCAGCACGGTTGGTGGTGGAAGAAATCAATGGCAAATCGGTGCTGCGGCATTCACCTCGCGAGATACGTCACCCGAATTCCACGGTAAATTATGACCGCCTGATGATGGAGCCGGGCGACGGAAGGGTTACCAAGGCATCATTGCTGGCGAGACAGACCTACGATCCAACCGTCCAGCGACACGAATGGAGGTTCATCGATATCGAATACGCTTTTTTTCTTTGCTCGAAACATACCAGGCTGACCGGCAACCCCATTTTTCAGAACAATCTGCTACACGCTATTCTTAGCGTCGACGAAGAAACGCATCGAGCTGTGGTGGAAGAGTAAGGTCGCCGCTTCTACTGTTTTCTGTGGCGCCATGTCCAGGGTGGAATTCGTTGATTCTCCGGAAGACTCCATAAGCCAGCGCTTTTTTCCCGAGCGCTTTTTTCCAGGGCAATCATTTTTTCATCTTCCGCGTATTTCAAATATACCCATGCCAGCCCATGGCCTACCATCCACGCATTAACGTGTAATCGATCACGAAGACGGTAAATATGGGCGACGAGGCGTCCGTAAGCGTCGACGTCATAAATTTCTATTGCAACCGGCTCGCCATCGATCAATGCCTTTAGCTCGTTTCGTGATCTATCTCCGAACGGCTGATCTTTCTCGGGCGCATCGATTTCCGCCAGGCGTATTTCAATCGAACGGCCTGGCGCGAGTAATACCATGAGACTGTCGCCATCGAAGACCTTGCTGACTATCCCGGTATTTTCCGGTGCACTGGAGACCGGGCCGGGTAAAATCAGCAGCAGCAAAAGTGAGTAGCAAGCAAAGCGCCTCATGATCACGGGACCAATACGGCGGCGCCGGTTATACCCCCGTGGCGAAGACGATCCAGCGCAATGTTTGCCTCCTCAAGACCGAAAGTGGTGATCCGTGTATGTACCGGTACCAGCGGCGCAATTTCAAGAAATTCCCTGGCATCCGCCCGTGTCAGATTGGCGACCGAACGCAGGACCCGCTCGCCCCAAAGTCGCTGATAGGGAAATGACGGGATATCGCTCATGTGTATTCCACCGCAGATAACGGTTCCTCCCTTTCGTATTTGCGCCATCGCCCGGGGAACCAGCTCTCCCGCGGGGGCAAAAATAATCGCAGCGTCAAGTTTAACGCCTGGATCATCTTCCGAGCCACCTGCCCAGACCGCGCCAAGCGAGCGCGCAAAGTCCTGGGCTGCGGCATCGGCCGCACGGGTAAAGGCGAATATGGATCTGCCCTGATGTGCTGCCACCTGGGCGACGATATGCGCCGCCGCACCAAATCCATATATGCCAATATTTTGAGCTTGCCCCGTCATTCGCAGGCAGCGATACCCGATAAGCCCGGCACAAAGCAATGGAGCTGCTTGTTGGTCATTATAGTTTTCCGGTAACGGGAAACAGTAACGATGGTCTGCAAGCACATACTCGGCAAACCCACCGTCAATCTGATAGCCAGTGAACCTGGCTTCATCACATAAATTCTCTTTTTGCTCCCGGCAAAACCTGCACCGGCCACAAGTATAACCAAGCCAGGGTACACCAAGGCGAACGCCTTTTTCCAAGATGACGCCCTCGCCGGTGGCGACTGCGTGACCCACGATTTCATGGCCCGGAACGATGGGGTACTGAATATTCGGCAACTCGCCATCGACCAGGTGCAAGTCGGTCCTGCAAACGGCACAGGCCGTGACCCGAATCAGGACCTCGCCCGGGCCGGGAGTGGGTATTGGTCTTTCTTCAAGACGAAGCGGTTGGCCCACCCCCTGCAAAACCATCGCTCGGCCGGGTTTTTCGGTATGGTCGGGCACGATCGTCGGACTCCGGTTGAATGCGCTTTGCAATAATATGGATTGCCCGTTCAGGCAAACAATGCCTGATGTTGCCTGGCGCCCTCATTTTGCGATATCAGTTGATCGAGTAACTTCTTTGCGCTCATCGCTTCGCCAAACAGATACCCTTGCGCATAGGTACAATTATACTGTCTGAGCAGTTCGAGTTGAGCCTGGTTCTCAACACCTTCGGCAACCACTTCAAGGTCAAGATTTCTGCCCATCTCTATTATCGTCTTAACCATTGCGGCATCGCTGCTGTTCATGTCAGCGTTACGTACAAAGCTCTGATCAATTTTCAGTGTGGAAATCGGGAAGTCTTTCAGAGCGCTCAGCGATGAATAGCCGGTTCCAAAGTCATCGATTGCCAGGTGTATACCCATGGCATACAAGTCATCCAGAATGCGAATTGTTCGCCGCGCATCGTGCATCAATGTGGTCTCGGTCAATTCCAGTTCCAACGCCGATGGAGATACCTGGGTTTCGCGAAAAATTTCCCTGATCCGTTTTGATACGTTGGGACGCATTAGTTGTCGCAGTGAGAGATTTACCGCAATTCGCCCAGGCGAAGGAACATATTCCTGCCAGTGCTTGTAATCGTTGCAGACTTTCCGCAGCACCCAGTCACCTATTTCCGAGATCATGCTGCCTTCTTCTGCCAGCGGGATGAATTTCGACGGAGCGATGTCACCGTGTCCCGGTAAACGCCAACGCAACAATGCTTCCGCGCCGGCGATTTTCCCATTACGCAGGTCTATTTTCGGCAGGTATCGGACGATCAGTTCTTTACGCTCGAGCGCCTTGCGTAACTTACTTTTCAACATCAATCGCTCGACCGCGGCTGCGTTCATTTCCGGAAGGTAAAGCTGACCGGTGTTGCCGCCATTTTGTTTTGCGTGATACATCGCTGCGTCGGCATTTCGGATGATATCAATGACGTTGTCCGCATCGCGTGGATAGCAGGCAATACCAATAGTCGCCGTAATGAATATTTCGGAATCCTGAAGATAAAACGCATTATTGATACGATCCAGTATCAGACGAGCGACATCCGATGCCCGGTAACGCGCTTCTTTATCGTTGGCAAAACCCTCCAGAACGATGCCAAACTCGTCACCCGCCAAGCGCCCTATGACTACATCCTCTCCCAGTACCGCCTGCAACCTCTGTGCAATGACTTCCAGGCACTGATCGCCGGCGGCATGTCCAAAGGTATCATTGACCTCCTTGAACTGATCCATATCCAGATAAAGCATCGCCAGGTTCAGTTTTCTGCGTTTTGCACGGGCGATATTGCGCTGAAGCAGATGCTGGAACTGCATCCGGTTGGGAATACGGGTGAGCGCATCATATCGTGCGAGATAACGAATGCGTTTCTCCGCGCGCTTGCGGTCGCTGATATTTCGCGCGATATAGATGTTCCCCTGGAACCTGGGGTCGGCGGTGCTGACAACCGAGCACGACACAGATACAGGAATTCTGCTGCCGTCCCGCGAGAGGAGTACGGTATCGGTCGCCTCTGTCGTGGTGGCGTCCAGTGGGAAGGCATTCTTACGATCGGGGCTGACGAGCCTCTGGATCGGCATCCCCAATAGCTCCTGCTCCTCGTATCCAACGAGATTGCACGCCGCAGAGTTGGCTCTTTTTATCACGCCATCTGTGGTGCTTACGAAAATAGCATCATTGACGCTGTCGAGAATCAAGTTCAAATGGTAGGCAGGATCAATCGCCTGGATAAGTTTTCGCCTAAGGCTTTCCGCGTTTTTGCCCAGCATGTGCATGTCCGGATCAGCGATGGTCGATAGCTTGTCAGCGGATTCTGCAGCCTCGACAGCTTCCATCGATACCGAGATCGCATCGATGTCCCTGCGCCGGCGTGCAGCGACCAGCCATGCCCAGATCAGACCAGGAAGGGTGGCGAGAAAGACGACCAGCGTGGCGAGCAGCCAAAATGACTGGATGCCGGTGGTTTCGACTAACCCGGGATTGGCCTGCAGCCATTCGAACGCAGCGAATGCCAGCAGAGCCGGCAGCACGGCGATCATAACCATATGTTTTATTAGTGACTGTTTTCTCATCTTTATTTCTTTCTGCCCGGGAAAAGCGAACGAAAGACCAGGCCCGCCCGCCAGCGTGATGAGATTTCCAGTGGGCGGGACGCAGATGCTTCTGTGGAGTCCCTCGGACTGTCGTTATTCTTTTTCTGCTGGCTTGAACAGGCCCGGGCTCCGGCCGCTCTCCGGAATGACATCAGGCGAGGTTCAGGAAACCATTATCCGGCATATTGGGTCAATTGAGTATCGGGCTTTGCCCAAAAAGGACCCGGGACGCCCGCCCCTCAACCCTTTCGGACCATAGTATTGCGTTGCAACAACCCTTTTACGGAGCCATCGATGGCGTTTTTCCGCAGTTTGTCGCAAAAGCGGGCGATCAGGCGCTTGCCAAATCACGTCCCAGCATTTATCAATAATGAACCACTCAGCAATCATGGAAGTTCTGATCTGTTCGCGGGCGCAAGATCCGAGTCCATGCACAGATCAGAGCTTCCTTAGCCGGCGGGGAAAACAAAATGAGCAGACAATGGTGGATCGTTCTGGCGTCACTTTTTTTAGTGGCTTGCGGTAACGGGGAGCAGGCTGCGCAAGCAACTGGTGAGGTGAGTTCTGCGATCGCCGAAATGGCGGACGCTGCGATTGCAACTCAGTCTCCTTATGAACTTGCGGTCGCTCATCCGTCCCGGCCGGAGGCGGACCGGCTACGGGACGGCGACAGGAAACCCGCGGAAATACTGGAATTCTTCAATGTGGCCGAAGGCATGCAGGTGCTCGATATGTTTTCCGGTGGCGGCTATTACACCGAAATTCTGGCTTACCTCGTCGGGCCAGAGGGAAAAGTGTATGCGCAGAATAACCAGGCGTATCTGGACTTCGCCAAAGACGAGTTGAAAACCAGATTTGCCGATCGAAGGCTTGCGAATGTAGAGCGGCTGAACATCGCGGTCGCCGATCTGGATTTGCCGGCCGATGCGATCGACGTGGCGTTGCTGATACTTTCATACCATGACCTTTATTATCGGCCCGAAGACGATTCTTGGCCCGAAATTGACGGGCCGGCGATGTTATCCGACATATATGACTCGCTCAAACCCGGTGGCGTACTCGGCGTCGTAGATCACAGTGCAAACCCTGGGGCTGACAAAATCGAAACGGCGACCGGCCTGCATCGCATCGCAATGATGGTAGTACGGTGTGAAATTGAAAGGGCTGGTTTCGCGTTTGCCGGCTCAACGGATTTGTTGCGCAACTCCCAGGACGATCTGAGTGCGCCCATGTTTGCCGAAGGCATACGCGGAAAAACCGACCGCTTTGTGCTGCGCTTTCACAAGCCGATCGGCGTTGGCGAGAAAGCTGCGCCAACGGCGCCTTGTGCGACTTGAAGGGCTAGGCGAGATAGCCGCCATCGACCGGTAAACAGACCCCGGTCACATATGAAGACGCCGGCGACACCAGGTATAGGACAGCGGTTGCTATTTCTTCCGGTTGCGCTATCCGGTTCATCGGAACCTGCTTCAAAAAGTCTTGCAGAATTTTTTCGTCCCGGGTCAGGGCGGCGGCGAAACGGGTGTCAGTCAGCCCCGGCAAAACAGCGTTGACGCGGATTCCATCGGCAGCAAATTCCCTGGCCATCGCCTTTGCCATCGACATCAGTGCGGCCTTGCTGATCGAGTAAATTCCCTGCCAGTGCCCGGCGCGTACGCCGTTCACTGACGAGACCAGGACAATATTTCCACCGCCCTTGTGCTGCATTTTCCTGGCGACTTCCCGCGCGAGATAAAAACTGCCGCGCAAATTAACCTCGATTACTTTGTCGACTGCGCTCATTTCAACTTCCAGCATCGGCCCGAAATACGGATTGGCGGCCGCGTTACTGAGCAAAATGTCAGGTGCGCCGGGCCCTTCTTCCATTGCCGCCAGCAAACGGTCTATCGCGTCCGTATCGCCGGCGTGGCTTGCGATGGGCGTGACCTGCCCGCCAGCGGCAAGAATCTTATTCGTGGTCTGTTGCAGGTTTTCCTGTTTACGGCTGGTAATGACGACATGTGCGCCATGTTCGGCCAGCAGCACCGCACAGGCCGCGCCGATGCCCCTGCTGGCGCCGGTAATCAACGCCGTCTTACCGGTCAAATCGAACAATGCAGAGCTCATCAAGGTCTCCTTTATAATGGGCAATGAAGCAACGGCGCAGTAGAATCAGGCGGCCAGTATCAACAGGAGAATAGCAGGATGTGGAACGGTGGCGCGAGGAGGGCATTGATTACCGGTGCGGCCAGCGGTCTGGGCAAAACGTTGGCCTTGCGTTTCGCTGTGGAGGGCTGGCGGGTTGCCGTCTGTGACCTGGATGAAAATCGGGTCCGCCAAACGGCGGAAGAAATCGACCACGCAGGCGGTACAGCTATGTCCTTGCGGGCGGATGTTACCAGTGAGCAGGAGATCGAACACCTTGCGGAGTCTGTTTCCGACCACTGGGGCGGCCTGGATGTGTTGGTGAATAATGCTGGCATTGCGACAGCGGGCCGCACCGATGAAACCTCGATGGAGGAATGGCGGCGTATTTTTGAGGTAAATTTTTTTGGTGTTCTGAGGACGACGCAAGCCATGCTTCCGCTGATTGCGCGGGGCGGACATATCATCAATGTTGCATCGTTTGCCGGTATCGCTGCGGCGCCGGGTCTGGTCGCCTACAACACGACGAAGGCGGCGGTTATTTCTTTTTCCGAGAGCCTGCGGGCTGAATTGGTGGAAAGAGATATTGGGGTCAGCGTTACTTGTCCGGCATTTTTCAAGACCCGGCTGATGGAAACTTCCGGCGTGCCGCACGATAAAGCGCGGGCAATGGTCGAGCGGCTAATGGAGCGCAGCAAGGTCACTGCCGATGACGTAGCGGAGCAGATGTTTGCATCGCTCAGAACCCGGCAGTTCATGCTGATCCCCCATATGGACGCTCGCTGGTATTGGCGGTGGAAAAGATTTTTCCCGGAATCCTATTTCAGGGGATTGGAAAGGATGGCCCGGCGCACGAGTCGCGCGGCTAAACACAAGCAGGCAAGGCAGGGTCAGGATGTCGGGTAAAGCGTTGGTTGTCGATGATTCGACCTCGGCACGGGCCGTCCTGACGCAACAGCTCAGGGATCAACAGATCGAGGTTGACGCTGTCGATTCAGGCGAGGCGGCGCTTCGGTACCTGGAACGGCAACACCCCGATGTTATTTTTATGGACCACCTTTTGCCCGGCATGGATGGCTTTGAAGCTCTGCGAGCAATAAAAGAGAACCCGGAGACTTGCAACATTCCGGTACTGATGTACACATCGAAGCGTGGCGAAGTCTATTTGAATCAGGTTCGCGAATTGGGCGCCGCGGGCGTTTTGCCGAAAGGAAACAAGCCGATTCAGGTTTCCAAAGTATTGCGTTCCCTGCGGCTCGCGTCACCCGGTGGCAGGGCAAGCGGTCCGGATAACGGCGATGTGGAGGCTGGTTGCGGGTCAGGAAATCCTGACTTGGTTTTGCAGGACATATGCGAGGGACTCCGCCGTCTGCAAGCCAGGCTCGGCGAATCGCAGGCCCTGGATGAAGTGGACGATGATTTTTCTATCCGCAGGCCGCGCGGGTGGGGCACGTGGCAGTGGGTGGTGGCTGCCCTGGCCATAATCTGCCTCGGTCTAGCTTACCAGTTCTCGAAATCGCGGGACCAGGTGGCGATGCTGCAATCCCAGGTGCAGTTACAGGAAACTGCGCTAAGGAGTCTGCGCGATGGCATGGCGCGTGACTTGTCACGGCTTAGCCGTGCGCTGGCCGGCGGCGAGGCTGAACCACCGTTCGCTACCGCTGCGGTTGTGGATCTGGAGGCCCTGGAATGGGCTTTGAACCTTGACCAGTGGGTGGACCCGGGTGACCGTCCGCTCGGAGACATCAGGCTGGCCACTGTTGAAGGTTTGCTGAAACGCCTGGATAAGCTTGGATTTGAAGGCGTGGTTACGCTGAATGTTCACAGTGGTATATTTTGCCAGAATCGGAAGCTTGGCCGGTGGGTAATTGCCGGGCCGGGCCAGATCGTCAGTCAGTGTGGTTACCTGGGCACGATGCAGGCGGATGAGCGCTCGCCTGCATTTTCCAGGTTTCTCAGTTCCAGCCCTATACTTGTCGATGGCCGTATTCGACTGGAAATAATCGCGCATGGCGACAGCAGTCCGCTGATGGCTTACCCGGTTGATGCTGCGTCCATAAGCGCCAATACCTGGAACGGCGTCGCGGCGCTGAACAATCGGGTCGAGACCAGGCTCCTGCAAACCAGCCAGGTTCAGCAATAAGCAAACGTCGGAGAAGGATATGAACAACAGGCAGTGGATGATTTACGGGGCGAACGGCTATACCGGCGAGTTGATTGCCCGCGAGGCGGTCAACCGGGGGAGCAAGCCGGTGCTTGCCGGGAGGTCGGCCGGGAAAATCGAGCCACTGGCCGCCGAATTGGGTCTGGACAGCCGAATTTTTTCGCTGACCGATCCGCAGGCGACCCGACAGGGCCTGTCCGGAATCGAATTGCTGGTGCATTGTGCCGGGCCATTTTCCGCGACCGCAAAACCGATGCTGGAAGCGTGCCTGGCCAACCGAACTCATTACCTGGATATCACCGGTGAAATCGATGTGTTCGACTATGCACATAGTCTGCATCAAAGAGCGGTCGATGCCGGCACCGTAGTGTGTCCCGGCGCCGGGTTTGATGTAGTCCCTACCGATTGTCTGGCCGCCGCACTCAGTGAAGCATTGCCCGATGCGACCCATTTGTCGCTGGGATTCGATTCCCGATCGGGCATGAGCCAGGGAACCGCCAAGACTTCCATCGAGGGCCTGGCCAAGGGTGGGCGAATCAGGGAGGAGGGTAAACTGCTTACCGTCGGTCTGGGTCACGAAAGCAGGCAAATAGATTTTGGCGATGGTGAAAAATGCGCCATGACCATACCCTGGGGAGATGTTGCGACCGCGCACTATTCCACCGGCATACCCAATATAAAAGTGTTTGTGCCCGCCTCCCCCCGGCTGGTAAAAAGACTGAGGATGATGGACAAAGTGCGGTTTCTTCTGGGGCTCGGCATAGTGCAGAATTTTCTGAAAAAGAAGGTGGAGAAAGGACATCGCGGACCAAGTGGCGAGCAACGCGACAATATACCCACTTTTGTCTGGGGCGAAGTCAGGAACGCAGCCGGCGACCGCCGAACCGGCAGAATCAAAACCGCAAACGGTTACGCATTGACGGTTACCGCAGCGCTTGCCCTGGTTGATATTGTGCTGGATGGCAGTTTTCCGGGGGGTTACTTCACACCATCGCTACTGGCGGGCAAAGCCCTGGTAGAGAATTTGCCAGGTTCCGGCAAAATAGAAATCACTTGATGTCGGCCGTAGCGCACCCATTTCCGTTCGCGCCGGATATCAGGCGCGCTTGACCAAAGGTTGGCAGAAATCATGGCAGAATTCCGGCCGGCAAAATTTTTGCGAAACGGTCATGCGCAATCGATACTTGGCGGCTTGAATATTCGTCAGCCGGTGGTTCGGTTTCGTGGCCGAAAAATGTTGCAGGCGTCACGGTCCATGTTGCTGGACTGTGGCGAGGGCGTTACCTGGCATGGTTATTACTCACCCCATCTGGAGGCGAAAAACGGTCCGCGAAGGCTGGCGATCCTGATTCACGGCTGGGAGGGAAGCGCCAATTCCCTGTACCTGATATCCGCCGCAGACTATTTGTACCGGCAGGGCTACGAGGTTTTCCGTCTCAATATGCGTGACCACGGGCCGACTCATCACCTGAATATCGAATTGTTTCACTCCGGCCGGATCATAGAGGCGGTCGGCGCGGTATCAAGATTGCAAAGGGTGTTTCCTGACCACGGACTTTACCTTGCCGGATTTTCACTTGGCGGTAATTTTTGTCTGAGGATCGCCGCAAGAGCGCCGGAGGCAAATATCGATCTAAAAAAAGTAGTCGCGGTCAGTCCGGTCCTTGAGCCGCGCCACACGTTGGAAGCGCTCGATAATGGTTTTTTCGGCTACAAAAGATATTTCGTCATCAAATGGCGCCGCTCGCTGAATATCAAGCAGAAACTGTTTCCGGATGTTTACGATTTTTCGACCATACCGTGGACGGATGGTCTGATGGAAATGACTGAAAGGTTTGTCGATGCGTACGCACCTTACCCGGATTTGCAAGCATACTTGTCTGATTATGCGATCACCGGCGACAAGCTCGATAGCCTGGCGGTTCCATCGACCCTGTTTTTGGCAAAAGATGACCCGATGATTCCGATTGGCGATCTCGATCGGGTAGCCAGGAGCGAAGCGTTGGACATCGTGGTAACCGATTTCGGCGGTCACTGCGGTTTTCTCGAGCGCCTGGATGGAAGCAGTTGGATCGATGGGCAAATCCACCGCAGATTCGCGGAAGTTACTTGAAAATGGTTGGTCTTGTCGCCCGGATCGCGCTGCTGGCGATCTTTCTCGATGCCGGCGGCAGCCGTGTTTTTGGCACGCAGCAGCAGGTCATGGAGTTCGTTGTCTATGGTTATCCTGACTGGCTGCGCATTACCACCGGTTTTATTCAGGTGGTTGGCGTCATTTTGCTGTGGTTTCGCCGAACGCGTTTGATCGGCGCGGTTATTGTTTTCCTGGTTATCATCGGCGCTACCTTCACATACTGGCGCTATGACGACGCGTTGGCCATGTTGTACCCAGCCGGGTGGCTGGTGTTGCTATTACTTGCGGCTTGGGCTGGCAAGGAAAGCGATGGCCGCACCCGGCCTGTCGAGTGAGTCGTGTCTTACTGTTCGTGGCGCCTTCTCGCCAGTCTATCCCGCGCCGCTATCTATATCCTTCAGGCCAAGAGTGATCGCTGCGACAATCAGAAGCGATCCTGATACGCGGTTCAGTCGGTTTGCCTTCTGTTTTCTGAAAAAACCGGAAAGCAATCTTGCGAAACCACCGTATGTCAACAATAAACATCCGTCTATCAGCAGGTATGTAGTGCTGAGGATGATAAATTGCTCCGCGATAGGTTGCTGTGGAACCAGAAATTGCGGGAAAAGGGCGGCGAAAAAAATGATCGCTTTCGGATTGGTCGCTGACGTAAAAAAACCCTGCCAGTACAGCGCTTGGCCGGAGCGTCCGGTGTCGCCAGACTGGTGCGAATTCGTCACCGGTTGGGAATCCAGGAACAACCTAATGCCCAGATAAACGAGGTAGGTGACGCCGGCCCATTTCACAATCCTGAAAAATGAGTAGGAAGCCTGGATCAGCGTGACCAGGCCGGCGGCGGCGACCCCCATCTGCAGCAGGTTGGCGGTCAGATCTCCGGCCATCGTTGCCAGGGACTTCCTGAATCCATGGGTCATGCTGTTCGACAGCATCAGGACCTGGCTGGGTCCCGGCGTGCTCATGAGGATCAATATCGTCGTTACATACGCGATCCACCACTGCAGCTGCATTTTAGGTTTTCAGCTTTATTCCGGATCAGAGCGTTTTTCGCTGAACGCGATGGGATCGCTGCGGCCGCTCACATTGACGCCGCCTTCGATAATCGCGCCCTCGGCGATGGCGATCGACGCGCCAGTCAGACTACCGGTAATCCTGGCGCTTGCAGCGACTTCAAGCTGACCTGAAGCCTGCACCTCGCCATTTACCTGACCGGCAATCACCACATTTTCAGCCCTGATGGTGCCGTTCCAGCGCCCATCGACGGCAATGGTCAGTGAGCCTTCGATCTTGCAGTCGCCTTCAACCTCTCCGCAAACGACAAAATGACCACGGCCACTAAACTGGCCGACAAAGCGTGTGCCTTCGCCCAGCAAGGTTGTGGAATCGTCGGCGCTATCCATAAAGCGACGAAATTTACCGGCCATCGTCATACTCCCTGTGTTTGTCTTTCGATCCTGGTTTTGGGGTTGGCGCCCCGTTGACTCATCGTGGCATTGTGCGCACATTGGGATGTGGAATCCAGTCTCGGCTTCCGCAGCGGTACGAGGAAACAACATGAGCTATGTCACTCACCTGCGTTGCCTGGGATGCGGAAAAGAGTATTCCGCCGACCGGGTCATGAACCTGTGCCCGGAGGACAATCTCCCGGTGCAGATGTGCTTCGATCTGGAGGCGCTGCGGAAAAAAGAGGCCAGCGATATAGCGTATCGCCCGGAGTTGAAAAATATGTGGCGTTTTGGCCGTCTGATGGCGCTGGATCCGGGGGATGCGGAAGACGCGAGTCATATTTTCTCTCTTGGCGAAGGATACACGCCGATTTACCGGTGGTCGGATTACCCCCTCGCAAAAAAGGGTGGCTTTGAATTGTGGCTGAAGGATGAGGGGCGTCCGGCACCGGGTTTTGGCGCAAACCCGACGGGTAGTTTCAAGGACCGGGGGATGGCTATGGTGGTTTCCATGGCGCGAAAGTTCGGGCTTGAAAAGCTTGCAGTCCCTACCCAGGGCAATGCCGGCGACTCGCTGGCGGAATACGCGGCGCAGGCCGGCTTGTCTGCCGCGATCGCGATGCCCAGTAACACGCCGATGCCGATTTTGGGCAAGGTTGCTGCATATAGTCAGCTCTACCCGGGGATCAGTATCGACGTGGTTGAGGGCACCATACGCGAGGCCGGGCTGCGGATTGAGGAAAAATACCTGTCCCAGGGGTATTTTTCGGTTGCCACTTTCCAGGAACCCGGTTGGCGTATCGATGGCAAAAAAAGCCTGGGCCTGGAACTGGCCGAGCCCGCCATACCGTTTAACCAGGGCAGTTGGCGAGTGCCCGATGTCATTGTCTATCCAACGGGTGGCGGTACCGGGATACTGGGGATGTGGAAAGCGTTCAACGAGTTGCGGGCGCTGGGTCTGACCGACGGTCCAATGCCGCGCATGATCGCTGTGCAGAGCGAGGCAACGGCTCCGCTGGTTCGGGCATTCGAAGCAGGTCTGGCAGACAGCGAGGTGGTGGAGGCGGGGGATACCATTGCTTACGGGCTCAACGTCCCGGGCGGGGTTGGCCATTTTGAGGTGTTGCGCATACTTCGGGAAAGTCAGGGTGCCGCGCTGGCTGTACCGGAGGTGGAAATCGGCGCAACCCTGGGCCGGGTTTACAAGAAGACCGGCTGGTGGATAGGCCCGGAAGGCGCCGCCTGCGTGGTGGCGATTTCGAGGCTGGTGGATCAGCAGCATATCCACCCAGGTGACCGCGTGGTCATCATCAATACCGGATCCTGGGAGAAATACCTGCCCGACATCCGGCACTTGCTTTAATTATTGGATGCAGGGTACAGCCTGGGCGATAGCAGCGGCGGGGTTTTGGGAAATTGCTACCTGCAAGTGACGTTGCCCGCGGTCGGGCGGAACTCCATTGTCAGACTGTGACAAAAATAGTCACCCAAACAGCCGATCAGAAATCTCTTAAGTTATTGTAAATTAACATAAAAGTGTTTTTGGCACGATGATTGCACATAATCCAGCAGGTTTAGAGACTGATGATGGAGATCGTAATGGGTGCCGAGGTCATAGGATTGCTGTTAGCAGACACGGATGTCGATTCACCAGACGATGATTTCACCTCAACGGCGACGCTGCTGGTCAGACGGTCAAATGGACGCATTGAGCTCAGAGAAGTGGAATCGGATGTCGACTACTTGAAACGATGGCCAACCACGGGCTGTTTCAGGAAAGGAAGGCCAATCACCGATCCTGACACCGGCAAAGTACTGGGTTACGAAATGGAACAAGTGGCTTTTGGCTAAGTCCGGAAGCGGTTCTTAAACACAGAATTTCGCTCTGGCGCCGCGGTCAGCTTCCCCCGCCGCGGCGTCTTTTTTTTCCTTTCCGGTGGGACCAATCGCCAGCCTGCCGCCGTCTATCAACCCAGGCCAACCAGGGTCAGCACGGCCAGGGTCAGGGTCGCCCCGGTCCACGCCAGCAACGCCAGTTTTTCCTGCCGTATGGAAACTTCCGAGGATACCTGCGCCGCTGCCAGAGCATGCATCAGGAAACTCGCGGCGAGCAAATCGGTATTTCCACCGGCCGCGAATACCACGATACCGATGACCAGCGCCAACCTGAACAAGGCTTTTCGCCCGCTGCCGGCCAGCAAGATGCCATAAATCCACACCAGCGCGCCGGTAAACGAAATAGCCGACAAGAGCTGTGTTTGTTCAGAAAGCGCCCAATTTGTCAGCAATGAAGCGATTACCGCGGTGATAATGCTACCGACAAGAACGGACCAGATTTCCAGTGCGCCGGGGCACAAACGGGTTGCCGATGTCTTGACGGCCGAAATCAGCCCGCCAATTTCATTCAATTTTTCTGTGTGCGTGTTATACATCCTGCCTCCCAACCATACTAACTAGTAGGTAAGTAAATAAGTCAAAAAAAATCAAAGCCCCAGATCGCAGCGGATTTGATCGATAACCTGGTCCACAACCTGCGGCCCCATTAGTCTGGCCAACTGCCCTGCGCCTTGTAAGGTGGCTTTTACCGACAACGCTTTTTGCTCAGCCGCGCAGTTAAACTGGAATTCTCCCTGTTCCCGCCCAAGTTCCATCACCCGGGTCAGGTATGCGAGAAGTTCGCGAGCGAGCGTAGTGGCTCGCGCCCGGATCTCGTCGGGCAGGGTATCCATGGCCACCGCAACGTTGGTCAGCGGGCACATGCAGCGTGCATCCAGAATTTCATGGCGAATAAAGGCCAGATAAGCTTCCAGTTGAAATCTGGCCGAACCGCCGTGCTTCATGAAATTGCTGGTCTCCGACTTGAGCAGGTCTCGGTAGCGCTCGATGACGGCACTGCAAAGATCGGATTTGGTGGAAAAATGATAGTGGATGGCCGCGTTCTTGATCCCCATAGGGACGGAAATATCCTTGAAACTAAAGCCGTTATAGCCCCTGCCCTGGAAAAGCATGGTTGCTCTTTTGAGTATGTGTTCGCGGGTCGAGGTTCGGGGTGTCGCCATTTTTCGCTCCATAGTTACTTACTTATAAGTCAGTATGGGATTCATGTCAAGTTCTTTGTCAAAATTGCCTTGTGAACGGGTGACCAACCGGCCAGATCGATACGCTGGAGCGCCGGTCCCGCTACCCGCCTGCGATCGGTGGCTACAGTTGGGCTAGATATCCAGCTTGGTGGGGAAAATGCTGTTGAGCCGATGAAATGTGCCGGTCATTTCGTCGAGGTTGACTTTCTGCCCGCTCGCTCTTTGATGGTTTTCCGCCAGTCCCAGGTACCTGTTCCAGCGTTTCAGCCATCCCGGTATCTGGTCGCCGGGCATGGGCCGGGCAATGAAGAATCCCTGCGCTTCGTCGCAGCCCATCGCCGACATCATTTCCCACTGGTCCTGGCTTTCGATGCCCTCGGCCACGACATACATCCCCATCTCATGGCCAAGTTCGACGCACATGGCGATGAATTGCCGGGTCTCTTGATCAATGGTTGCGCTTTGGATATGGCTCTTGTCCAGTTTCATCTCGCTGTATGGCATGCCTTGCAGCTTGGAAAAGTTGGAATGACCGGTGCCTACGTCGTCCAGCGCCAAGCCAAATCCCTTTGCGCTCAAGCCGTTCAGAATATCAAGCGCCGTGTCGGTGTCCTTGCTTTGCCAGGTTTCGGTAACTTCCAGCACAATCTTGTCCGCGGGCACATTAAACGCATTGGTGACGTCGTGGATCCGTTCGGGCAGATCCGGAACTTCAAGCGAGGCGCCTGAAATATTTATCGACATGCGCAAATCCAGCCCCAGCTCCCGCCACTGGGCGCTTTGCTTGAGGGCCGTTTTCAGCACGATATCGGTAATCCCGTGGATATGCTGGCCTTGCTCCGCCAGCGGAATAAAAGAGTCCGGCATCACCATGCCAAGTACCGGGTGAATCCAGCGTATCAGCGCTTCCACCGAGACGAACTCCAGCGTTCGAGTATCGATTTTCGGCTGGTAATGCATAACGAACTGGTTATCGCGGACGCCGATCGCCAGATCGGCATCGGATATCAACGGTTCAGTGGTATCGTCATTGCCGGTTATTTCTTGTTGGTCGTTTGCGGACACAAAAAGGCCTGTTTGGCACAAATCCCGCCCAGTGTAGTGTGACCCCACTATATTCAGTGTGTTGCGGTTCACAGTCTTGGCCTGACAGCTTGTTCCCAGGTCTGGATTTGCGGCTACCGGGCGGTAGAAACTGGGGATACAATGAACCGGAGGAAGTGCAAGGGGCAGGGTTATGGAAAATAGAATCAGCAATTTCACAGAATTTTACCCGTTTTATCTCGGCCAACACAGCAACAGGACCTGCAGGCGCCTGCATTTTGTCGGCACCAGCCTGGTCCTGATTATTTTTGTTTACGCTTTGCTTAAAGGCCCTCTTGCGTTGTTGTGGCTGATGCCGGTTTTTGGCTATGGCTTTGCCTGGGTCGGGCATTTTGTGTTCGAGAAAAACAAGCCGGCGACCTTTAAATATCCGTGGTACAGCCTGCTGGGAGATTTTGTCATGTACAAGGACATACTCACCGGGCGCATTCCGTTTTGATCGGCATTTTGTTCTTGTCAGTGCCGTCGGGGGGTGTGGTTTGAACCAGCCGGCGGAGGTACGTCTGCAACGATTGGCAGACGCCGGGCTGGCGGCAGTCTTGCAACGCTGCCGCAAGGGTGTCGAGAAAGAGGCGCTGCGAGTGCTCCCGGATGGCGCTCTGGCCATGACGCGCCATCCGCCGGCTTTGGGTTCCGCGCTGACCAACCGGTATATAACGACAGATTTCTCGGAGGCGCTGCTGGAGTTCGTAACGCCAGCCTATACCTCGACCTGGGAGACGCTGCAGTTTCTGTGTGATATCCACCAGTTTGTGTATCAGCAACTCGACGATGAGTTGTTGTGGGCGGCCAGCATGCCCTGTCTGATCGAAGCTGACGAGGCTATTCCGGTAGCACGTTACGGCGATTCAAACGTCGGCAAAATGAAGACGGTCTATCGGCTCGGTCTTGGCCACCGGTATGGCCGGATGATGCAGACGATTTCCGGCGTGCATTTCAACTTTTCCCTGCCTGAGGATTTCTGGGATCACTATCAGGAACTGGAGAAAGACACCGGCGGAAGCCAGGAATTTCGTTCGTCTTCTTATTTCGGATTATTGAGAAATGTCAGGCGAATGGGCTGGCTGGTGCTTTTCCTGTTCGGCAACTCGCCGGCAGTCTGCAGGTGTTTTGCAGACGGCACAAAGGCAGGCCTCGAGGTATTCGATAAGGGCACTTTTTTTATGCCTTATGCCACCTCGTTGAGAATGAGTGACCTGGGCTATAAAAACACCACCCAGGCCGCGCTGGATATTTCGCTGGATAATATCGATGCCTACGTGGAAACATTGCTGAAGGCGGTTACCACGCCCAGCCGCGATTTCCAGAAAATCGGTATCAAGGCCGATGGCGAGTACAGACAGATCAGCGCAAATATCCTGCAGGTGGAAAACGAATACTACGGATTGATTCGGCCAAAGCGCGTTACCCGATCGGGTGAAATGCCAAGCAGGGCCTTGAAACGCAGGGGCGTGGAATATGTAGAACTGCGGGCGCTGGATGTCAGCCTGGCAGACCCGACCGGGATAAACCAGAACCAGATGAGATTTTTGGAAGCATTCCTGATTTATTGCATGATCGAGGACAGTCCCCTGCTGGATGCCCGGGAAATTGCGGAAACGGAAAACAACCAGTTACTGGTGGCCCGCCAGGGACGAGAGCCCGGACTGACCTTGACCCGGCATCAGGAGCAGCACCTGCTGACGAACTGGGCGGATGAGATATGCGCCCACCTGGTTGCTATCTGCGATCTGCTGGACGATGGTACCGGTTCATCTTTGTATCGCGATGCGCTCGAGTTGCAGCGCGAAGCTATCCGTGATCCCGGGCTGACACCGTCGGCGGGCATTCTGGCGGAGATGAAAAGGTCCGGCGAATCCTTTTTTTCAATTGCCCGGCGAATATCGGAACAGCACCGGGATTACTTTTTGAGCCTGGGGAATGACGATTCTGCACGCCTGGAGTTCCTTGCCGCCGAGGCAGCCGCCTCCATCGAGCGACAAAAAGAAGTCGAGGCCAGCGACCGGATCAGCTTCGAAGCGTATTTGCAGAACTACTTCAGCCAGGCGGATCAACTCCTGTAACGCAGCTGCCGCCTTGTTTTGAGGCATCGTGCGTATGAATATTGAGGCACTACAAAATATTTGTTGGAACCTGTATACTCGCGAATTCTGAAAACCCGGGAAATTGGATTTCTGGCCAGGCCTTTTAGGGGCGCTGGCCAAAACTTTTTTGGCAGGAATCTTCGGTCAATTGCGGCATTTCAGCTATTGCCAATGTCGCCGGGGCAGAGTTTTTTTAAGGAGCAATTCAATGAAAACAAGATATTTACTGGTGGCGTTGGCTGCCGTCGCAATCTCCGGCTGCGCCACTGGCGCCAGCCCTGGACCGGCCCCGGTGCAGACGGCCCAGGCAGCGCCCACTTTTACCCAGGATGAAATAGATCAGATGAGCGCCGAAGAAAAAGTGGCGATCTACAACAGCCAGCAGGAAGAAAAGAATCAGATCATTTGCCGCAAGACGCAGGTTACCGGGTCTCACAGGAAAAGAACGGTTTGTCGCACTGCCGAACTGATTCGCCTGGAGCAGGAAGAGGCGAGACGGACGTTTGAAAACGTCCAGCGTGGCAATGCCGCAAGTGTCGGTGGTGATTAGCCGCTGTATTCAGGTCTGAAAAAGCCCGCATTGCGGGCTTTTTTTTGGTCGGCAGATATTCTTGATATTTTCAGATGAACGGCAATGGCGTGGCGTCTCGCAATATCCATTGTCGATGAATTTCCTGCAGTTTCCGGGTGAGCGGGCCGGGCACGGTCTCGCCGATCATCCGGCCGTCAATTCGGCGTACCGCGGTTAGTTCGCCCATGGTTCCGGTCGTGAACGATTCATCGGCCGTATAGAAATCCACCAGCGACAGATTTTTTTCCTCGCAGCGGATGCCTTCATGGGCCGCGATTTTCAGAATCAGCGCACGGGTAATTCCTGGCAGGCAGGCGTCCGCTAACGGCGTAAACAAGGTGGCTTGGCGAACCATAAATATATTCGTGTCGTTGGTTTCCGAAACGAAGCCGTTATCATCCAGCATCAGGGCGGCATCGGCGCCCGCGACATTGGCCTGTATTAGGGCAAGAATATTGTTGATCAGGTTGTTGTGGTGAATCTTGGAATCGACGAATTGCGGGCTGTTACGTCTGATTGCCGAGGTCACCAGGGACAACGGCTCCGGATATACCGGTGGCTTCCATTCGGCAAGTACGATCAGGCATGGCCCGGACTGGTTCAAACGCGGGTTCATGCCCGAAGTGATCTTGTTGCCGCGCGTCAGGGTCAGACGGATGTGAACTCCATCGGTCATCCCATTGGCCTCGAGCGTGGCGAATACGGCCGCCGCGATCCAGTCGCGGTCGGGGACCTGGTCGAAAGCCATGGCCCGGGCGGATGCGAAAAGCCGGTCTAGATGGGCATCGAATGCGCCAATATGCCCTTGGTATATCCGCAGTCCTTCCCAGACTGCGTCGCCGCCCTGGACCACGCTGTCAAAAACCGAGACCCGGGCTTGGTCGCGATGCACCAGGCCTTCGCCTACCCAGACCTGGATATCGAGGTTGCGCGGATCGGGCATTGCGGCCTTTTTCATCGACTGTCTCCGTCTGGCTGATCCGCTCTCAAGGCGTACTTATACATATGCTGATAATAGGGCCGGCACTGTTCCAGCAGTGGCTCCAGGTGGTCCGGGAACGGTTCGGTTTTCGGCCGGTATGGCGAAAATCCGGTCGACTGGTGGACCCGATAATACCAGTGCCGGGCCCATACGCCATCTTCCGTTCGTGGGCCCGGTGGCCAGCTCAGCATGCTTTCAGCAAACGGTATGGCAAGCTTTTGGCAAACCTTGGCGAGAACCGCACGAGGGTTTTTCAGCAGCTCCCGCGAATCGAGAACAATCGCTTGTTGCCCGAATTCGCCGAGACGTTCAAGCAGCTCGCATTGGGTTGCCAGTCCGGTATCGGCGAGACCGGCCTCCGGTAACTGGATAGCCAGCGACGGTAACATCTCGACTGGATCGCGGATCAACAAGACATTGATGGTTTGCTGGAGAAAAGAAAAGTCCAGGTCGACTAGGTGGTGCGCCATTTGCTTCATAAAAAGGATTGGCCGGTCATGCGGTCGCTCGATAAGTCGTTTCATGACCCGATCCCCATCGGTATCCATGGCCGACAACACTGCTTCACGGCCGGGGTGATTTGCGCCAGTTACCCGCAGGTAATGACCATAAAGTGGTTCGTCCACGATCCGCGTGTCATTCCGCTGCCCGAAACTGTACATCAAGGCGGTCGAAACGTTGCGCGGCCCGGACCAAAGGCATATGTGTCTGGTCAGTCTGGCCCGCATATTTCACCTGCTTGTTTCTTTTGTGGTCAGCAAATAACCTGCCAAATATGTCAGAAACCATCATTTCCAGCCAGCGGCATTTGTTTTCTATTCCCAGGGACCTGGCGTATTTCAACTGTGCCTATCTGTCGCCGCAATTGAACAGCGCGAGCCAGGCCGCGGCTGCAGGCGCAAAAATCAAACAAAGCCCCTGGAATATTTCGTCTGACGATTTTTTCGATGGCCCGGAAAAAGCGCGGAGCCTGTTTGCCGATATCGTGGGTTGTGCGGCCGAAAATATTGCCTTGGTTCCATCGGTCAGTTATGGGGTAGCAATCGTTGGAAAAAACCTGCGGCCAGACCCCGGTCAGCGCATCGTCATGCTGGCGGAGCAGTTTCCCTCGAATGTTTATTCCTGGCTCTCGCTTGCCCGTGAGCGAGACCTGGTCATTGATTTCGTGCAAAAGACGGAGGGCCGCAACTGGTCCGAGTCCGTCCTGGAATCTCTGGACGAACCCGCCGCCCTGATCGCGTTGCCAAACGTTCACTGGACCGATGGCTCTTTGATCGACCTGGTCCCGATAGCGAAGCGATGTCGTGAGATGGGCGCGAAGCTGGTTCTCGACCTGACCCAGTCGATCGGCGTCATGCGAGTGGATATTGCGGAGCTTGATCCCGACTTTATTTTTTGCGCGGCTTACAAATGGTTGTTGTGTCCCTATGGGTCCGGTTTTGTTTATGCAGCTCCCAGGTGGCACCACGCCAGACCCCTGGAGGAAGCATGGATAAACCGGGCCGGTAGCGAGAACTTTGCCGGCCTGGTTAATTATCGTGACCATTACCAGGCCGGCGCCCGGCGGTTCGATGCGGGTGGTCGGGGCCAGTTCCAGCAATGGCCGGTCGTTATCGAGACATTGGGGCAGATACTGGAATGGGGCGTAGACAATATCGCCAGGACCGTGTCACTGACCAGCGCAAAAATCGCCGCCGGGGCTGCCGGGCTCGGCCTGGAAGTGCCCGAACCGCACGCGCCGCATTTGCTGGGAATACGCCTGGCCGGTGGCCCACCCGCCGATTTGCTCGGGAAACTGCGCGCCGATGGCGTTTACCTCAGCCAGCGCGGCAGCCGGTTGCGAATCGCATCCTATCTTTACAATGACGATGAAGATGTGGAGCGCTTGCTCGCCGCCCTGAAAAGACACCTGCAAACGAAATAGCCGGCCTAATCGGTCTCCGCCGTTTCGTCGTACAGCAAAATATTGACTTTCCCGGAGGTGTCGATCGATGCCCGGTACATGCCCACGGTATTGAATGGCATGCTGATATTTCCATGCCGGTCCATCGCGATGACGCCGCCATCGCCTTTCAGCGCAACAAGTTTTTCGAATATGACCTCTCGGGCAGCGTCATCTACGGTCATGCCTTTGTACTCGACCAGTGCGCTGATGTCATGAGCCACCGTTCCGCGGATAAAAAACTCGCCGGTGCCGGTAGCCGAAACGGCAACACTCCGGTTATTCGCATAGGTTCCCGAACCGATGATCGGGCTGTCGCCGATACGGCCGTATCGTTTTCCCGTGGTGCCACCGGTCGATGTGCCGGCGACGAGGTTTCCTCTGCGATCCAGCGCGACCGCACCGACCGTGCCGATGCCGTATTGCGGCTCGGCGGCTGCCAATTCCCGGTTGTCCTTGAGATCCTGTAATTGCTGCCAGCGGCGCTCGGTAAAAAAGTATTCATCGGGCACTTTTTCCATGCCCTGCTCGGTGGCAAATTCCACAGCACCATCACCGGAAAGAAAAACGTGTTTGGAGTTTTGCATGACCAGCCGCGCCAGCACGATCGGGTTGGCTATGTTGGTAACCCCGGAAATGGCGCCGGCATCCAGCGATGCCCCATCCATTAACGCCGCATCCATTTCGTTTTTGCCGTCCCAGGTAAAGACCGATCCTTTGCCGGCGTTAAAGTGCGGCGAATTTTCCAGGATTTTTATCGCGGAAATTACGGCATCCATGCTGTCGCCGTCATTTTTCAGGACCTGGTAAGCGGCGTTGACGGCCTCGAGGAGGCTTTCCCGAATCGCCTGCTCCTGTTCCACGGTAACCGTGGCACGGGATATGGTTCCGGCGCCGCCGTGAATTGCTATCGCTATGGGTGAGTCCGCTGTTGCTGTCATGCCTGCAAAAACCAGTATGGTGGCAGATATCGTCAGAAGGGGGCCTGGCTTCATATCCGGGTACCGCAAAACGTCGAAGGTCTTATTATGCCTTTATGCGGGCAAGTTTTGCATTGCCTGGCGACTTCTGCTTGTGCTCAGCAAAAACAGCAGCCCGAGCAACCAGAGGTCTGGCGACCCGCCGCCACCGCCGGTATTGGTGGGCGCGTTTTGCAAAGTGAGGGTCTGGCTGACCAGATTATTGCCGGAATCGGTATCAGCATCTCCCACGACGATAGTGCGGGCCGTGGCCGATATCGAAAAACTACCGGCGTTCAGCGCATTAAAAGACAGGGTAACGGTTTGCGTGCCGGTCAGATCGGTGGCCGTACAGGTCGCTATGCGTTGGGTGAATGTGCAGCTACCGGTATCGGCAGTCACCGAGTTGAACGATACGCCGGTGCCGCCCGCGACAATTTCGATTTCCGGTTGCGAGGCCGCGTCGGGGCCGAGATTTTCCATGGTGACTGTAAAACTGCCGCTTTGCCCGACCTGCACACCGACCGGCAAGGTACCGATTGCGGCTCGCAGATCCACCAGCCGGTTGGCGACCTGGACAGTCGCATTGCCGTTGTTGTCGCTTAGGTCCGGGTCTGCGAGATCGCTGCTGATCGTCGCGGTGACCGTTGCAGCACCGATCGAGGCTGCCGCATCGACTAGCTGGATTATGCTTTGTTGCGCACCCGATGCCAGTGTGGCCAAAAGGCAAGTCAGCATTCGACCGTCGGGGGTCATGCACGCCGGGTTGAGTTGGCCCGGCGTCACCGTCAGCAAGGCGCCGAGGTCGATGAACAGCTGGGTGTCGGTTGCCGCCTGGGGGCCGTTATTCACCGCCGAAACGGTGACAGTGGTGCTTGCGGCGCTGCGGATGAATGCATCCGCAGCCATGACCGACACCGAAAGATCCGCAGCCGGCAGAATCTCGATGACGCCGCTTTGCATGTTGTTGCCGGGGTCGGGGTCGTTGTCCGAGTTCACCATCGCGCCGACATTGAACAAAGCCGGTGTTGTGCCGGTGATCGCTACGGTCAGGGTCGCCGAGCCGCCCGCGTCCAGTTGCGGTGCCTGGCAGACGACCGGGCTGACCGGGGCCGAGCAACTGAAGCCCGGCATACGAATATTGCCAATACCCAGCCCGGTGTCCACGGTCAGGGTAACCGTCACGTTGCTGGCGGCGACCTGTCCCAGGTTATCGACCCGGAGCGCATAATCGAAAGCCGGCCCGGCCAGCGCGCTGACATTGGTGTCGGCAATCGAAACCGCCATGTCCGCCGGACCCAGCAGGGTCAGGCATGACACGCGCGCCACTTCAGCCAGGATTTCCTGGATGCTGCAGGCGGAAAAGACGGTACTGGCATTGAACTGGGACGCCATCAGGAACGTATTGTCGGGAGTGCCGCCGCAGGCTTCATTGGTATCGCCGTCGTGGGGCGCGTTGAAATTGTGGCCGATCTCATGGGCGGTGACCAGGTAATTGGGGCTGGGGCCGAGGATCGCCTGGGTCAGCGATACGCCGAACCTGGCATCGCACACGCCCGGTCGAAAGGCAATGCCTACCGTGTTGACATCAAGGTTCACGCCGGTAAACAAATGAACGATGCCCAGCGGCCGCAGTAAGGTATCGCCAAACTTGTAGTCCGAGACATCGTCAATCAGTTGCGAGGCGTCGCTGGTGGCAGCAAAGGTTGTGCCAAACGGGTCGTTCGCCGCGACATCGAACACTCGCAATTCCGCCAGGTTGATCTGTATGCCGAGCTGGCTGTCGAATATCCCATCGACGCTGTTGACCCGGTCGATAAGCCCGCTCTCTGCAATACTGCCGAGCGCGTTGGCGTACTCGAAGTCGCCCAGTGCGGCGATATCCAGCCGAAAGTGGTCGACGCCGCCATGGAGCATGGTTTTTTCCCTGAGTTCGGCGGTGACAAAGCCCAGTTGTCGCTCGGCGTTCAATTCTTCCAGGCGCGGGTGCGCGCGCACGATATCGCGGTAAAGGTTTTCGGTGTCGGCCCAGCGGAATATGACGGGGCCGTAAGTCTGGATTACCGCAGGCGTGGGGCTGGACAAGGCCACTTCGTACCCCGGCCCGACCGCAAACATTTCCTGTCCATCCCAGATCAGCCCGCGTATTTCGCCCGCGCTGCGCGTCAGTCGCACCCAGGAGCCGGGTACCTGGTCCAGGTGGCCGCGAAGGATTTCCATGCCCTGCAGGATTTCGGTGCGCCGGTTTTCCGGCAGGCCGGCCAATAGCCTGTTGTTTTCTTGCAGGCGCAGATTAAAATCGCGCCCGAGCGCCTGAAAGCGGATCGATCGACCTGCCAGCGCGGCCGGTTCCCGCAGCCCCGGTGAGATTACCGGTTCGTGGTGTAAAACCCGGAAGCTGCCCTCATCGGCAGCGCGGCCGGCGGCAAAACTGTTCGCTGCAATCAGCAGAATGGCGCCGCACAGGGCGGCCAGTCGAAGTTTGATCATCGTATGTCAGAATCCAAATATAGTTGAACTATCGCCTGAGCCAGGTGAACCAGTAAACCACCGAAGTCACAATTACGGCAAAATTTGGGCCTCGGAAGCTTTCCCGGCCATCATTGAATATATTCGACCGCGAATCCCGGCGAATTATTCGATTTTTTGGCGTTATTTGGGCCTTATTTCAAGCGGACGATCCACTTTCTGATCAGCAGCGGCGCCGGGTTCGATGTGGAAACGGCGAGCATCCGGCTGAGAATGCCGTGGGCCGAGGTCGAACGGCTGGCTGGACCGCGCTCCAGTTCGGCAACCGGGCCGGGGGCGAGTAGCTTGCGGTGACCGCGCGGCGGCCACCACCCAGCTAAGCTGCAGGCTGCCTGCACGCCGGGCGGTATCCGGCCCCCCTGGCCTGTTCATACAGCTTGATGGCTTGCGGCATCCTTTGCCGAAGTTGCCGGATACGGGTCTCGCTGGCCGGGTGGGTCGATAGAAACTCGGGTGGCCTGCTACCGGCGGTGGCGCCCATGTTTTGCCAAAGCCGGATGCTTTGCCGCGGATCAAAACCGGCCTTCGCCATCAGGTCCAGGCCGATCAGGTCTGCCTCGCTTTCCTGGGTGCGGCCAAACGGCAACAGAATTCCGACCTGTGTGCCTACGCCCAGCATGGCCATGACGTTGCTCCGGGTCTCCGCCGAGCCGCCGGCCATCGCCGCAATCAGCTGGCTTCCGCTTTGTGCGAGGTAGCCAGTAGAGACGCGTTCATTGGCGTGACGAGCCTGGACATGGGCGATTTCGTGACCGATGACCGTGGCCAGCTGGTCCTGGTTTTCTGTCACCTTCAGCAAGCCGGTGAATACGCCAATTTTCCTTCCGGGCAGGGCAAAGGCGTTCGCCTGATCTTGTCTGAAAACTCGCACCTCCCAGCCAAGGGAATCCGCATTTCCACCCGGTTGCTGCAGCAATGAATCAGCGACGCACTGCACATAGCTGCGGATAACGGGATCCTCTTCGGGCGGGGTCCGGGTCTGGATTTCCTGGAAGGCCAGCACGCCCATCCGGTTCATTTGCGAATCCGGAAAAAAAACCAGCTGAGTGCGGCCAAGCGGCGAAGTGGCGCAACCACCCAAAACAATGAGGACTGCACACAAAGTTGCCATGCCATATCGATTCACGCTTTGCATGGCCCATGGTAACCGGCGCAGCTACGCTTTTGAACAAGGCCCGCTGGAAATGAGCGCGACCGGTTCACCATCGGGTATAAAATGCGAGCATTCACCAGCAATAATGATTTTTGCTGGCAAGTGCGTAAGCAAGCCGTACAATAAGCGGGTCTGGCAAGACAAGAAGTCGCAGATTCCGGTCAGAATAGTTCTGCACGGATTTTAATCGGCGCGGGAAATGGATTTTAGCTGGCATTCCTTCTATGGAAATCGACCGATGATAAAAGTGGGCGGATTTATAGTCTTGGCGAGCCTGCTGTGGTTGATGGCTTTGCAGGCACAGGCCGAATATGTCACCGATGAACTCCAACTGGGCCTGCATCATGCGGAAGATACCAGCGATAGGCCATTTCGGACGCTGGTCAGCGGCACTGAGCTCGAAGTGCTGGAACGCAATCGTTTCTACGCAAGAGTTCTCACCAGCGCCGGTGAAGAAGGCTGGGTCAAGGCGGGTTACCTGATCAGCAGCAAACCAGCCGCGGCGCGGGTCATGGAACTGGAAGCGTCGAACGCGAAAGTCAATGCCCGACTGGAACAGGTTTTGGCGCAAACCTCGGATGTCCGCCAGACTATCGCCGACCTCGAGAGCGAACTGGCCGCGGCAACCACGGCAGGGGCCGCCGCAGTGGCGAGAGCAACCGAGCTGGAGGCCGAAAACAACGCTTTCAACGAGCGCATGGTTGATTTTCGTGGCAGCGTACCGGTGCGCTGGGCCTTTCTGGCTGCCGGGCTGATGCTGCTGGTCGGTTTATTTGCGGGCTTTCTGTGGTTCGATCACCGCAGCCGAAAACGCTATGGTGGTTTCAGGGTCTACTAAACCGAGTTGTTCCGTGCGTCGGAAAACCCGCCCAGGGCCCATGTCTCTTTGTTTGCTGGAAACCTCCCGGCCACGGGCCAGAAGCTGTAGTCGTACAGGCAGGCGGCGATCCTAATTGGGATTGATCAGCGGCAGAACGTGGTATTCGAAAGGTATGGACAAAAATAATTGTCTTGACAAATACTTTTGTCGGTTAATAATCAAACCCAGTATATGGACCAGGGTAAGCAGCAATGAGACGGGAATTGATGGTTGTTTCCGATGTCCGGACGATGGCGTTGCTGGCGGACCCGCTGAAGGCGGAAATTCTGCGAGAAATGGATCAGCCCCGGACGACGGCCGACCTGGCCCTGGCGATGGGCATGCCCAGGCAGAAGCTCGGCTACCACGTCAGGAAACTCGAGGGCGCAGGGTTGTTGGCAAACGTGGGGGAGAGCCGGCGGGGCAACTGTGTCGCGAGGAAACTCCAGACGGCGGCCCGGCGGATCATTGTGGTCCAGGCCGACTCGAACGCGGCGACCTTGCAGGATCGATTTACCGTCAGTGGGCTGGTGGAATCGTGCGCCAGGACAATTCGAGAAGTCGGCGTTTTGTCATCGGCAGCCGGGAACGATGGGGAAAAACAGCCAATGCTGACCTTGGACACGGAAATTGCGTTCGATAATGCGCAGGAACAACAAGCATTCGCCCAGGAACTGAACGAATTGATCGCCGCCCTGGTCGACCGCTATGGGTCAACTTCATCCGGCGCTAGGTGTTTCAGACTTGTTGCCGCGAGCTACCCGAAACCGCCCGACGGTTAGCTTGCGGCTACCCGAAGCGCAAACGGCGAATGGTCAGTGAGTGGGTGGCAAATCGAAAGGATTCTTGCGCGCTTTCCTGCGCAGGCCGTTTAGGGTTTGTGAAATCATTGCCTGTTTGATGAGCGCTTGCTCCAGTCGGTATTTGCCCGGGAAATTTACCAGCATCATGCCGATCAGGACGGTCAGTAATCCCTGTCCCGGCAAAACCATCATCAGGATTCCCGCAATAATGAACAACAAACCCAGCAGGTTTTTGACCAGGTTGATAATGCCCATCAACACTGGGTGTCCCCTTTTGCGACCGACAGGCTGGCGTTTTTCGCGGACAAAATAGTCATCCGGCAACTGGAGGACGATCGCTGGCAGCAGGATAACGACCAGGATCAGGCTGAGAAAGGACGCCAGCGCCATCCATGGTAAATACGGTGTGAAAAAGGCGAGCCAGTCGAACATGGCCCGCAGTATATCCGAAGCGCTGCTATCCTCAAGAAAGCTGTCAGCGAGATTGTGGGGTGGTCTGGCCAATCCTGAGCCGGAGGGACGGCCAGACATTTTCGCCAGCGTTGCCGATGCTGACGGAGTGGCGACAGGTTACAAATTGAACTGCAGGCGTGCCGATACTCGTTGCTTGTGAGGCTCGCCACGAAATACGTGTGGTTCGAAGCGCCACTGGGCGACTGCTAGCCGCGTGGTTTTTTCGAAGTAGCCGGCTTTTTTGGCCCCAATGATTTCGATTTCGCTGACTTCACCAGTTGCTGTGACCGTGAACTCGACGTCCACCCAGCCCACTATGTTCCGGCGCAAAGCGCGTTTCGGAAAGTCCGGCTCCACAAAATTCGTCATTTTCATCTTCGTCGCCGGGATTGCAATGCTACCTTGGTGAGCGGCCCAATCCTGTTCCAGTCCGGAACGTGCCGCTGTCAGCTCTTCGCTATCGCCGCCGAGTTGTTCAGCCTGCTGTAAAAAAGACTCGGCAGCGGCATACTCCCGCGCCGCGAGGTCTTGCCACATTTGTTCCAGCAGTTTGTTGGTCAGTGCCAATGACCCGGCACTATATTCTTCGCTGGCCGGATTCAGTTCCCGCATTTCATTCAGAAAAAAGAGCGCGTTGCCTTTCCGCGGCGACAGCAGACGGTTGTCCGCGATGCTGGCTCGAAATTCCTGGTTCAGGGCGTTTACCCGGTCGGCTATTTGCTCCTCACGCCTTTTCAGCGCGGCCAGCGCGGCAGCTTCTTCGCCCATTGCCTGCTGAGCCTTCGAAATACGAGCGCGTGCCTGCCTGATAGAAGATACGCTGGCAACCGGAATTGTTTCGGCCTGTCGCAGCAGGTTCTCGGCAGTACCGAGATTTCCATTATCGGTTTCAGTACGAGCTTCGCTCATGAGCGTCGAATACTTCTGGCCAAGCTGATCTCCAATTTCGGCAATCCCGCCGTAGAGGGAATTGATTACCTTAACGCGGTCAATCAGGTCCAGTGCCCGGCCAATTTCACCGCTCGATATCGCGGCCCGTGCGTGTTCCAGGACACCTCCGAGCACGGCCTTTTCCATCGCTGGGAGTGTTGCCGAACCGCCGGTGGATACTTCGGCCAAGAGACCAAATGCTCGCTCGTATTGGCCGGCGGCGATCGCTCTGCGCGCATTGCTCATGCGCTGTTCCGGTGAGGTGGCGCCGACCAGCGAGTCAAAAAAAGCCAGGCGCGGGTGATCGGGAAGCACATTTCTGATCATGACCAGCGCCTTCGCTGCTCTGGCGGTCCTGTTCTGAAGCAGATCCTGTTCGGTTTGCGCGAGTACTTCGTCGGCTGCAGCCATAATCCCTCGTTGGGCGCCGACATTGTTCGGATCCAGGGTCAGAATCTGATAATAATAATAAATCGCATTGTTATTTTTTGGCTCAAAATATCGTTTCTCTCCCATGGCTGACCTGGCCATATCCAGATGCTGCTCGATCAGCGCGCCCTGGCCCGATGCAAGGTAATCGTCAGGCGCCGCAGTATTATCGCCACCCCAGGGAATGACGAATGCGACCGATACGAGTACGGCTGCCGCACTGCCGACGATCAATGCGGGTTTTTTCCAGGAGCGCCCGGACGGTTTTTCCACGCTGTGGTCGAAGCCGCGCATCTGCATCGCCTGTTTGATGGCGGCTTCTATATAAAGTCTGGTTTGTCCCGGCTGGCATGGTTTGGTGAGTACCCGGAAAATCTTGCCGTCATTCATCAATTGTTTCAGCCTGGGCCTGTCATTAGCGGTGCCGGCAACCACCTGAACCATGCCTGGCGCACGACGGCTCAAGCGTTCGAGCATAGGTGCGGGCTCGCCGCTCAGCAGTTCGGAGTCGGCAATCAATAGAGCGATCTGGTTTAGGTGATCAAACCCGAGGGCCTGTTTCAGATCCTTTGCGTGGAACAGCACATAGCGTTCTTCAACCGCGTCTGTGACCTGGCCCAAAAACTCCTGGTCGCTGGATAGCAGCAGAATCATGATTTCCGGTTGTTTGCCTGCTTTTGCCACTATGTGCTTTGTCCTTTACGGGTTGTCGTCTGCGCCTTCCCCTCGGCGAGGATAAAATCAGCGCAGCAGCAGGGCTTCCGCCTGAGACCCTGCCGGAATATGGAAAATACCTTTCGCTGACCCACAAAATCTTGACCCAGTTAACAAAATGCGGACTTGGGCCCTAAAAACTGGCTTGTTTGGCCTCGAATCAGCCGATCGGCGCTATTTTGCCCAGGTGGAGCGAGCCCGCACTCTGTTGGCGCGATGGTGGCATTGTCCGGGTAATCACCGTCAGGGGCGGGTTTGGAAAAGATGGTGGGCCTGGAAGGACTCGAACCTTCGACCAAAAGATTATGAGTCTTCTGCTCTAACCAACTGAGCTACAGGCCCTTGCGGGATCGTGTTTTCCGCGGAGTTCCGCAAGCCATTAACAGGCCTGCTAGTCTTCGGCTAGAAAACTGCGCAAGCGTTCCGAGCGCGTCGGGTGGCGTAGTTTACGCAGTGCCTTGGCTTCTATCTGACGTATGCGTTCACGCGTGACGTCAAACTGCTTGCCGACTTCTTCGAGTGTGTGATCCGTGTTCATGTCTATACCGAAGCGCATGCGCAGGACTTTGGCTTCCCGCGGTGTCAGGCCTCCGAGGATATCGTAAGTTGCCTCACGGAGCCCTTCCGTCGTTGCCGAATCGACCGGGGAATCCACGGTCGCATCTTCGATGAAATCGCCCAGGTGAGAGTCTTCATCGTCGCCGATGGGCGTTTCCATGGAGATGGGTTCCTTGGCAATTTTCATAACCTTGCGCACTTTGTCTTCGGGCATTTCCATACGGATCGCAAGCTCTTCGGGAGTGGGTTCGCGGCCTATTTCCTGCAGCATCTGGCGGGAAATGCGATTGAGCTTGTTGATGGTTTCAATCATGTGCACCGGGATGCGGATCGTGCGAGCCTGGTCGGCGATCGAACGGGTAATCGCCTGCCGAATCCACCAGGTCGCATAGGTCGAGAACTTGTAACCACGCCGGTATTCGAATTTGTCCACCGCCTTCATCAGCCCGATGTTGCCCTCCTGGATCAGGTCAAGAAACTGCAAACCGCGGTTGGTGTATTTCTTGGCAATGGAAATCACCAGGCGCAGATTGGCCTCGACCATTTCTTTCTTCGCACGGCGGGCCTTGGCCTCACCGATGGACATCTGGCGGTTAATTTCCTTGATTTGCGAAATACCCAGGAAGGTCCTGATCTCCAGTGTGATCAGTTTTTTCTGCGCCCGCAGAATATCTTCTTTGAGCCGGGACAGGCCGGATGAGTGTTTGCGTTTTGCGCGTATATGTTTTTCCACCCACTGTTGGTTGGTCTCGTTGCTCGGGAAACTGGCGATGAAATCCTTGCGCGGCATCCCTGCTTCCGCGACGCAATAATGCATAATCTGGCGTTCCTGTGCGCGAATGTTTGCGATGTGGCCGCGCAGGTTCCATACCAGCGCATCAAAAAACTTCGGCGCAAGTTTCAGCTCCATCATATCCGCGGCGAGGTCTCGCCGAACCGCCATGGTACGGGAATCTTCCGGACCATATTTCCCGATGAATTTCAGGGATCGGGCAAAAAATTTCCTGATTTTTTTCATCCGCGCCTTGACCTCATCGGGGTCCGGGCCGGTGTCAACGGGTTCTTCCTCTTCGCCCCGCAGTTTCATTTCTTCTTTTCTTTTGGCTTCCGCTTGCAGCTCAGCTGCGGTTGCGGGTTCGTTCGAGGCGTTTGGGTCGATGAATCCGGTGAGCATATCCTGCAGACGGCCGCTGCCAGCGGTAATATTGTCGTAAACACCCAGTAACATCCGGTAGGTATCCGGGAACATTGCCAGTGCACCGCGAACCTGGTTCAGGCCTTCCTCGATTCTCTTGGCGATGCGGATTTCGCCTTCGCGCGTCAGCAACTCGACGGTTCCCATCTCACGCATGTACATGCGGACGGGATCTGTGGTTCGGCCAAATTCGCTGTCCACCGTGGCGAGAGCGGCCGCCGCTTCAGCGGCATCGTCTTCGTCGGCCGAAACCGCGCTATCCGACATCAGCAAAGTTTCGGCATCCGGCACCTTCTCGTACACGGTGATACCCATATCGTTGATCATGTTGACAATATCTTCGATATGCTCGGGATCGACGATGTCATTCGGCAAATGATCGTTGACTTCGCCGTAGGTCAGGTAGCCTTGTTCCTTGCCGCGGGCAATCAGTGCCTTCAACTTTGACTGGCGGTCATCGATGCGTGGTGTAACCGCTTCCTGGGTTGCGCTTTTGTTGGTCAAGTCTTTGTTCCTCGTCTTCATTCCGAACTCTCCGGTGGTGGCCGGGTTTCGCACGCAAAGCTAATCGAACAGTATAGCACAAGCGTCAAAATTTCCGGCTCGCAAACCCTGGTTCCGGCCACCGAACAGGGCCCCTTTGACCGCTCATCTGTCGACCACGACTTCCACGGATTGCCGCTTGGCGAGTAAATCCTTTAACTCCTTTTTTTCATCTGCGTTGAGTTCCTTGTGGCGCGCATTGTCCAGCAACGTGTCCAGCCTCATGCCAGCGGATTGCCGGCTCAATATGCTCAGTGCGTCGCGAAATTCGGCGATCGCTTGCTCCTCATCCACCAGTGATTCCGATGCGGCAAGCTTCATCAGGGCCGCAGACTGATCATCATCCCGGTGTCTTTCCAGCAACATCGCGGTCGTGATATTGGGACTATTCAAGGCGTCCTCAAGTAACAGACCCAGGATCCGGCATCCTTCGCCCTCCATCTCCAGCAACCAGCCGGTATCGCCGGCATGAGCTGCCACCGTCGGATAACGAAGCAGGGTTGTCACGGCCTGGCGGACCAGGTCACCGCGGCCGCTGCTGCGGCTACTCCGGGGAGCTCTTTTCGGTCTGCGCCCATCTTCCGCCAACTGCCTGGCCAGCCTATTGCCAGCGCCTGCAAGCTCCGCGATCTCGCCGGCGAGCAATTCCCTGAATGCACCGGGCGGTATTTGCCGCAGCAACGGCCTGGCAAGCTCAGCGAAACGAGCCTTGCCATCCAGTTTGCTCATATCCACCTGCTCACTGAGGTGCCGCATCAGGTATTCCGACAGCGTTTCTGACTGGGCCATATAGCTTGCAAATGTGTCGGCGCCGTTTTCGCGAACCACTGAGTCGGGGTCCTGCCCGTCGGGCAGAAAAAGGAACCTGATCTGGTGGCCCCCGCCGGTCTGAGGCAGCGCATTTTCCAGCGCCCGCCAGGCCGCAGCCCGACCGGCCTTGTCGCCATCGAAACAGAAAACGATTTCCTCTGAAGCCTGAAACAGGCGCCTCAAATGTGCGGCGGTCGTTGCGGTGCCCAGTGTCGCCACCGCATTCGTAATCCCGTGCTGAGCCAGGCCGACGACATCCATATAGCCTTCGACCACAATCAGTCTGGCCAATTCCCGGTTTTGCTGGCGTGCTTCGTACAGACCATACAACTCACGTCCCTTGTGGAAAAGGCTGGTTTCTGGCGAATTCAGGTACTTGGGCTCACCTTTGTCCAGCACCCGGCCGCCAAATCCTATGCAACGACCGCGGCTGTCACGTATGGGAAACATGATCCTGTCGCGGAAACGGTCGTAGACCTTGTTGTGATCTTTTTCGATCACCAGGCCGGCCAGCACCATCCGCTTCCGTGCCTGGCTGTCGGCCCCCAGTTCCCTGAGCAATTCGTCCCAGGCGTCTGCGGCGTACCCGATCCCGAAGCGGGCCGCCGTTTCGCCGCTGAGGCCTCTTTTTTTCAGATAAGCGATCGCGCGATCGTCTTTCTTCAAACGCTCGCAAAAAAATTTCTCCGCGTCGGCGAGCAGCGGGTACAGGTTTTGGTCCTGGCGTGGCGCCGCCGACCCGCCTTCATGCGGTACTTCCATACCCATGGTGGCGGCCAGCGTTTCCACCGCCTCGACAAATTCCAGCCGATCGTATTCCATGAGGAAGCCCAGTGCGGTGCCATGCGCGTTGCAGCCAAAGCAGTGGTAAAACTGCTTGGCCTGGCTCACGGTAAAAGACGGTGTTTTCTCATCGTGAAAGGGACAGCAAGCCTTGTATTCACGACCGGCCTTTTTTAGCTGGATACGGGTACCGATCAGATCGACTATATCGGTCCGGCTGATCAGTTCATCGATGAATGCTTTTGGAATGCGGCCTGCCATCTGAATCCCGAATGGAAAAAACTGCGGTCGCCGTGGTGTCCCGCTCCGGCAACTCCATACTGAATATAGTCAACGACGGCTGAACTCGCTGTTGCGCTTCAGCCGAGACGCGCGCGGACTTGCTGGCTGACTTTCGCCATGTCTGCGCGACCCTGGGCCCGGGCTTTGATTCGCCCCATTACCTGACCCATGTCCTTGATGCCGCTGGCTCCGGTTTCCCGAATGACCTGATCGATCAAGGTGGCGAGTTCCGCTGCGCCGAGCGGCTCCGGAAGATAGGCTTTGAGGATCAGGATTTCCGATTCTTCCTTGGCCGCCAGTTCTTCGCGTTCCGCTTTGCGGTACAGATCGGCCGCCTCGCGGCGCTGTTTGACCAGTTTCTCGGCGACGCCGATAATCTGCACATCGTTCAGTTCGATGCGCTCGTCCACTTCTTTCTGCTGGATCGCCGCCAGCAACATGCGGATCGTCATCAGGCGTTCTTTTTCGCCACCCTTGAGGGCGGTCTTCATATCGTGCTCGATATCCGACCGTAATGGCATGGAGGTCAGTAAAGACGTGTGCGGCGGGAGTTATCTCTGGACAGTCGCTTCATGTGGCGCTTGATTGCCGCGGCTTTCTTGCGCTTGCGTTCCTGGGTCGGCTTCTCATAATACTCGCGCCTGCGGAGCTCGGTGAGAATGCCGGCTTTCTCGCAGGCACGCTTGAAACGCCGCAACGCGGCGTCAAAATACTCGTTCTCTTTAACTCGAACGCTGGGCATCAAAAACACAACCTTTACACTAGTCCGGATTGCCGGGTCAAAAAATCCGGGCCCGGCCCGGATGGAAGACGCGGAATTCTAAACGCGAAAGTGTAGAATTGCAAAGTTTCAATCACCCGAAAAGGCTTTTTTAAGGAAACCTCAATGCGTGTACTGGGTATAGAAACCTCCTGCGACGAAACCGGGGTAGCGGTTTATGATGGCGACCGGGGTCTGGTGGCCAATGCCCTCTATTCGCAGGTCGGTCTGCACGCCCGGTATGGCGGCGTGGTGCCGGAGCTGGCATCCCGTGATCATGTGAGAAAATTGACCCCGATGCTGCGCGAGGTGATCGCGCAGGCGGGTGGCCGGATAGATGGCATTGCCTATACCGCAGGGCCAGGGCTGGTTGGCGCGCTGATGGTCGGCGCCGCGGTCGCCAAGAGCCTGGCTTACGGATGGGAGGTGCCGGCGCTGGGACTGCATCATATGGAAGGTCACCTGCTCGCGGCTATGCTGGAGTCAGAACCCCCGCAATTTCCCTTTGTCTCGTTGTTGGTGTCCGGCGGGCATACGCTTTTGGTCGATGTCCAGGGCCTGGGCGTTTATAGCGTGCTTGGGGAAACGCTCGACGATGCGGCGGGCGAGGCGTTTGACAAGACCGCCAAGCTGCTCGGACTTCCTTATCCCGGAGGGCCCGCACTGGCGAAACTGGCTGGCGAAGGGCGGTCTGGCCGCTTCGATTTGCCCAGGCCGATGATGCATCGTCCGGGGCTGGATTTCAGTTTTTCCGGCCTGAAGACCGCGGCTATGCTGGCTTGGGAAAAGTCCGATCAGAGCGCTGCATCGCGAGCCGATCTGGCCCGTGCGTTTGAAGACGCTGTTATCGATACCCTGGTCGGCAAATCCCTGCGCGCGTTGCAGCAGACGGGCCGCAAGACCCTGGTGGTTGCCGGCGGCGTAGGCGCCAACAGGAAGCTGCGCAAGACGCTGACTGATGCGATTGGCGAGCGGGTACATTTCCCGAGACCCGAACTTTGTACGGACAACGGGTCGATGATCGCCTATGCGGGGTTCCTGAGGATGAAGGCCGGGGAGTCGGATTCGGGTGGGATATGCGTGCGGACACGCTGGCCGCTTGACCAGCTCTCGCCACCATGAAGAATCAGCACGGAGATGCCACAGTGGACAAGGTTTTTCTGCATGACCTGAGGGTCCAGACCACGATCGGGATATTCGACTGGGAGCGTCGCATCAGGCAAACCATCGGTATCGATCTGGAAATGGCCTGCGATGTACGCCAGGCGGCGGCAACCGACGAAATAGGCGATGCGCTGGACTACAAGAAGGTTGCCAAGCGCATAATCGCTTTTGTCGAAGCCGCGGAGTTTCAACTGGTGGAAACGCTGGCCGAGGCAATCGCGAAGATCGTAACCGATGAGTTTTCCGTGCCCTGGGTCCGCGTCGCTGTCAACAAGCAAGGGGCGGTCCGGGGTGCCGTCGGCGTCGGTATTATTATCGAGCGTGGAGAAAATGCCAGTCGCTGAGGCCTTTATCGGCATCGGTAGCAATATCGAACCACGGCGGTTTCTGAGCGCCGGCATCCGTTTGCTGCGCGAGCGATTCGGCCCTCTGGAATTGTCACCGGTCTATCGAAACTCGGCGGTGGGATTCGATGGCGACGATTTTTTTAACCTGGTGGCTGGCTTTTCCAGCGCCCGGGAACCGCTGGACCTGGCGGCCGACCTGCGCATGATCGAAGATCGCTGCCAGCGGGACCGCAACCTTCCCCGCTATGCCCCGAGGACGCTGGATCTCGATTTACTGCTCTATGGGGATGCCATGTTTAGCGTAGCGGGTCTGAAGATTCCGCGGCCGGAAATTCTGCAACGATCTTATATCCTCAAGCCTATGGCTGATCTGCGGCCGGACATGCTGCACCCGGCCGGCAATCTGAGCTTTGCCGAATTGTGGCAACGCTTCGATGCCGCCAGTCATCCACTGCACGAGGTTGCCATGGTGCTGTGAGGCATGCCGTTAAGAAGTCAGGCTACGGCCGCCATCCACGGCAATGACCTGACCCGTGATGTAGCCGGCTCGGGTCGCCAGGAAAACTGCGAGACTGGCAATATCGCCGGCATCGCCGGTTCTGCCCAGCGGTGTCTGCGCCAGAACCGCATCCTTTTGTTCAGCGGTAAGGCCTTGTTCGGGCCACAGAATAGCGCCAGGTGCGATGCCGTTGACTCTGACTTCCGGGGCCAGTTCCAGTGCCAGCGAGCGGGTCAGCATCGACAGGCCGGCCTTGGCGACACAGTAAACTGAATACCCCGCCAGCGGTTTGCCGGCATGAATATCCAGAATGTTGAGGATCAGGCCGCCGGATTTTTTCAGTAAGGGAAGAACCGCCTGGCTGAGGAAAAGCGGAGCGCGGAGATTGCTGCTGATCAGGCGATCCCAGTCGTCCTGGCTGACCGAGCCGAATGGGGTGGCAAAAAAATCGGCTGCGTTGTTGACCAGGACATCCAGCCGTCCGCCATGTTCCCTGACTTTTTTCGCCAGGCCCGCCGCTGCCAGCGGATCCTGCAGATCGGCGTGAATTGCAACGGCGGAGTCCGCGCGGACGGCATTCAGTTCCTTGGTCAGTTGCTGCGCCGGTACCTCGGAATTGCGGTAATGGACAAATACGCGGGCGCCCGCGCGATGGCATTCACGAACTATAGCTGCGCCGATTCGCCTGGCGCCGCCGGTAACCAGTACCGTTTTTTTCTCCAGCCCCGCCGGGGTTTTCTTATTCATTCATTTTGGCTTGGTCAAAGGTGCAAAGTTATCACTGCGGAACGATTGCCTGGATGATTACAATACAACTTCCGGTCGTTTGCAGGCTACGCCAGCAAGGCTGGCCCGTCCGACCGCTACAGGATCGTTTTATGAGTGCTGCAAGACTACCGGTTCCAGCGGCGGACGCACAGGCCGTAAGCCAGGCTCTGTGCGCTGCGCTGCGCAAGGAAATCAGGGCTGTCGGCGAGCTGAGCTTTGCCCGCTATATGGAGCTCGCGTTGTATGAACCCGGGCTGGGGTATTACAGCGCGGGCAGCAGAAAATTCGGCGAGGGTGGGGATTTTGTCACCGCGCCAGAGATTTCTCCGCTGTTTTCACGCTGCCTGGCCCGGCAGTGCGCCCAGGTGCTTGCCGCGATCGGCGGCAGCGAGCAGCGAACCATACTCGAACTGGGCGCTGGCAGCGGCACGATGGCTGCCGATATCCTGGCCGAATTGTCAGCCCTGGATTCCCTGCCGGACCGGTACCTTATTCTGGAAGTCAGCGCCGACCTGCGCGATCGTCAACAGGCCAGGCTGGCAGCCGATATGCCCGGGTATTTTCCAAACATCGAGTGGCTGGCGGATTTTCCCGCTACCCCAGTGCATGGCTGCATCATCGCCAATGAAGTGCTCGATGCCCTGCCGGTCGAGCGTTTTGTTATTGCGGACGGGCGGTTGCAACAAGTCATGGTTGGGCTTGAAGATGAGCTTTTTTGCTTGCGCACCCGGGAAATGCCGGCGAATCTGGCCAGCCAGTTGCGCGGTCGTCTGGGTCTGCCGCTCGCGAATTATTCACCCGGTTATACGTCCGAGTTCTGCCCGGCGCTGGGCCCGTGGGTCGCATCGATCGCGGCATGCCTGGCCGAGGGGATGCTGTTGTTTACCGATTACGGCCTCAACCGCGCCGACTACTATCACCCGGATCGTGCTGGCGGAACGCTGATGTGCCACTACCGCCATCGTGCGCATGCCGAGGTTTTTTTCTGGCCGGGGTTGCAGGATATCACCGCCTGGGTCGAGTTTTCCGCAGTGGCCGAAGCCGCTGGCGACAGCGGGCTGGAACTGGCCGGGTTTACGACCCAGGCGCATTGGTTGTTGTCGTTGGGTCTGGACCAACTGGTGGAGCAGTCGTTTGCCGGCGACTGGAAAGATAGGCTGGAATTGGCGCAGCAGGTAAAAACCCTTACCCTGCCCGGGGAAATGGGCGAAGTTTTCAAGGCGATCGCGTTTACCCGCGGGCTGGATATCGCCCTGCTCGGTTTCGCGATGCGCGATTTAAGCGACCGCCTGTGAACAAGGCCGGCAAGAGGTAATTCAAGGAATGGATTTACTGCACAGCTTTTGGCTGGCCCTGGTCCAGGGGCTGAGCGAATTCCTGCCCATATCGAGTTCCGCCCACCTGATCCTGATGCCCCGGTTGCTGGGCTGGCCAGACCAGGGCCTTGCTTTCGACGTTGCCCTTCACCTGGGCACTCTGTGCGCGGTGATCTGGTATTTCCATGACGAACTGGGGCGTATGGCGCGCGCCTGGCTGGCGACGTTTGCCGGCGGGGAATTATCGGCCGATGGCCGCCTGGCGTGGGGTGTTTTGCTCGGCACCATACCGGTCGGGATCGTGGGTTTTGCGGTCGCCGCTTATGCCGACCAGCTTCGCGACCCGATGATTATTGCGGCAGCAACCGCCGGTTTCGGTTTGCTGTTGTTGCTGGCCGATGTCGCAAGCAAGCCTCGCCGGGATGAATACGGCATCGGTTTTCGGGCAATCATGTTGATTGGACTGGCCCAGGCGTTAGCCCTGATTCCAGGTGCGTCCAGGTCGGGGTTAACGATTACCGCCGGGCTGGCGCTTGGCATGACCCGCGAGGCAGCCGCCCGTTTTTCGTTCCTGCTGTCGATTCCGGTTATTGCCTTGGCGGCCGCACTCGAACTGTGGGTGCTGATGAAGCAGCCCGCGGCGGTCGACTGGTCCGTGTTTGCAATTGGGGCCGTGGTCGCTTTTGTCAGTGCTTACCTGACGATCGGCTGGTTCCTGTCGCTGCTCGAACGCATCGGGATGTTGCCTTTTGTCATTTACCGGTTGCTAATGGCCGCCGTTATTGTTGGCGTTTCCTGGCCCGCCGCCGGCCTGTTTTTTTAACGCATCCGCTATGGCCCGGCAACGGGCTGCCGACAGCCGGGCGCCGATTTCCTCTCCCTTCAGGCCATCCAGGTCGAGGGATTCGGCCGCAATTCCGCCACTCAGTTGCGCCATGTTTCTGACCCGGTCGGCCTGGGGATAGTCGCGTTCGGTGTATCCCTTGCGGCCTCTGTAGTCCGCTTCACAGGCAGTCAGGAAATCCTCCAGCCTTTGTGGCCGGCGCCAGGCATCGGTTGCTTCGATCAATTTCAGTAGCGTCGCGGGCCTCAATTCCATGGCTCGATGACAATGCCCGTGCCACTGCGCGACCAGCCGGGCCAGTCCCTGGTATGCATTCGGTATTCGCAGGCGGGCACTCATTTCCAGTATCAGTTCCACGCTACGTTTTTCATGGCCGATGTGTCTTGGCAGCTCGTCCTTCGGCGTCGTGCCTTTGCCAAGGTCGTGGACCAGGACAGCGAAGCGAACGACCGGATCATCGCTTAGCCTGGCCGCAAGCTGCAGCGCCATCATCATATGCACGCCACAATCAATTTCCGGGTGCCATTTTGGATTTTGGGGAACGCCAAACAGCGCTTCCAGTTCGGGGAACAAGACCACCAGCGCACCGCAATCCCGCAGGACCTGGAAAAAAACCTGTGGGCGCGGTTCCTGCAAAGCGGTTTGCGTTTCCTGCCATATCCGCTCTGCCACCAGTGAATCGGCCTCGCCGTCGGCGACCATGCCGCGCATCAGTTCCATGGTCTCTTCAGCGACCGTGAAGCCGGAATCCGCGAAGCGAGCTGCGAAGCGCGCAACCCGCAACAGGCGAACCGGGTCTTCCTTGAATGCAGAAGAAACATGCCGAAGTTTCTTTTTTTCCAGGTCTTCGCGTCCGCCACAGGGATCGATCAATTCTCCCTCGCTATCGACCGCCATCGCATTGATGGTCAGGTCCCTGCGCTGCAAATCCTGCACCAGAGTCACATCGGGTGACGCGTGAACCGCGAATCCCTTGTACCCTGGCGCGGTTTTTTTTTCCGTTCTGGCCAGCGCGTATTCTTCACCGGTTTCGGGGTGAATAAAAACGGGGAAATCCCTGCCGACCTGGCGATACCCGAGGCGAAGCATTTCCTCTGGAGTCGCCGCAGTGACAACCCAGTCTTTTTCCCGGACCGGCAGCCCGAGACAGCGATCACGGACTGCCCCACCGACCAGATATATTTCCATGCGGGAATATTAACCGAATGTCCGCCTGTCGTTCGGCTGCAGTACAATGTCACATGCATCGTTCGGTGCGCGGGACGACACTGGCCAGGGAGAGATATGCGAAAAAGACGGGCCGGAAATTGGTTTTTTAGGTCGCCGGTGCGCCCGCAACGTCTTTTCCCCATGCTCGTGATTTGCCTGGTTCTGGTTGGCATCAACGGTTGCAGCCTGACTTACTACGCGCAGGCTATCGGCGGGCAGATGCGGGTTCTAGGCCAGAGGGAGTCCATCGACAAGTTGCTTCGCGACCCCGATACCGATGCGGAATTGAAGGAACGGCTTCGGCGAGTGCAGGAAATCAGGAATTTTGCCAGCGATACCCTGGGGCTGCCGGAAAATGGCAGCTATCGTTATTACGCAGATTTGCAAAGACCCTTCGCGGTATGGAATGTATTCGCCGCACCCGAGTTTTCGATCGAGCCGGTGGATTCTTGCTTCCTGATTATCGGTTGCGTCGCCTATCGCGGGTACTTCAAGGAGGCCGGCGCGCAGCGTTACGCACGGCGGATGGCGAAAAAAGGCAACGATGTTTACGTTGCCGGGATCACAGCTTACTCAACGCTGGGTCGTTTTAACGACCCCGTTTTCAACACCATGATTTATTGGGACGACTGGCAACTGGCCGGCGTGATTTTTCATGAATTGGCTCATCAGTGGCTGTACGTCAAAAGCGATTCGAAGTTCAGCGAGGCGTTTGCCACGGTTGTCGAGGAATACGCCGTCACCAAATGGCTGCGGTCGCGCCAATCAAGCAATGATATTGCCGACTATAACGACAGACACGTCAGCCGGGCGATTTTCGCCAGGATTACCGGCGCTGCCCGCGCAAGCCTGAAAATTCTGTATGCCGCGGACGACTCGGAGGAGCAAAAACGGCAGGGCAAAAGACGGATATTTTTCGAGTTGAAGGAAGAATTTCATCAGCTCAGCAATGAGCATCCGGACTTTGAGAATTTTGCGGCATTCTTTGATCAGGACCTGAACAACGCACACCTGGTCTCGGTGGCTACGTACTATGACTTACTGCCGGATCTGCGGTGCCTGTTGCACCGGGCCGCTGCGGATCGGCTGGATGTTTTCCTGGCGCTGGCGACCGAGCTGGCTGCGGTCAAGGACAAGGAGTCCCGGCGGCAGCGCTTGCGCGCCCACTGTCAGCGTCCGGCTGTCCGCCGCGCCAAATCGCGCTTGTCCCTGGTCATTGCGGGGCCAAGCCAGCGGGGTATCAGCCTGGAGAAATGATGGGGGCTGAGGCCGGTCCTCGCAAAACCGTCCTCGCTGCACAGGCTGTCAACCTTCAGTGAACGATAGTTATCGCGAGAAAAGGGTTTCCCCGGCCAGTATTCAAACAATGTTGCCTGCAGGCTGGACAAACTGTCCGGCAGGCCGACAACCAGGCGCTTGCATTGCATGGATTTGGCAATGAGCTGCACGATTTCCTGCAGCGAGAAAACCTGCGGTCCGCAAAGTTGCAGCGTCTTGCCGTGCAACGCCCGATCGTCCAGGCACAGCGTGATCACGCTGACCACGTCTTCGACATAAACCGGTGCCATGCGCGCGCGCGGGGCTGCGAGCGGGAACACCGGCAGTATTCGCAGCAAACCGGCGAAGCGATTTGTAAAGGAGTCGCTTGGTCCAAAAATGACCGAAGGCTGCAGTATCGTAGCGGCCAGTTCCCGCCCGGACCGGCGAATAATTTTCTCCGCTTCGCCCTTGCTGCGCAGGTAATGGCTGGCTCCTCGTTCGCCGTCCGCGTTGAGGGCGCTGAGATAGACCAGGTGCGGCACCCGGTTGCGCAGGCAGGACTCCACGACTTTCTTGCTGAGTTCTGTGTGTACCTGCCTGAAGCCACTGCCGTCATGACCTTTTTCATTCAATATCCCGACCAGGTTGATGACCGAGTCGCAGCCTTCGAACAGCGAAACCAGTGTTTCCTCCCGGTGGATATCGCATTGTCTCAGCTCAAGATCCGGGTAGACCAGCAAATCCTTGTGGTCTTCGCGATAGCGGGTTGGTACGCGAAGATGATGACCCTGGTTGGCAAGGCGGGCGAGCAAGCGGTGACCGATAAAGCCGGTTCCACCGAGCACGCAGATGACAGATTTTTTCATATTCCAGTCCACTAACGGCTTTGACCGCCAGGCAAGGCGGATTTCACTGAGTCCTATTGTGCTTTAATCGGCGCATTATCGACAGGATGAAAGTTGGATAAGCAGATTTTTGGCTTGCTCGAAATTTTTGCCAACCTGCCGGGCTGGTGGATCTTCCCGGCCGCCGGATTGGTTGCCGGTATGCTGGCCGGCTGTTTCGGCATCGGCGGCGGTCTCGTGGTCGTGCCCGTGCTGGCCTGGGTGTACGCGGGGATGGAGGTCGCAGAGCCGGTGCAGATGCATTTGGCGATCGGTACATCGCTTGCGACGATCGTGCCGACCTCGCTCGGCTCGATATACGCGCATCATCGGCGCGGCGCTGTTTTGTGGCGGGCTTTCAGGCGTTTGGTGCCGGGCATATTGGCGGGGGGTCTGGCCGGCGCGGCGCTGGCCAACGCGCTGGATTTTCCACAACTTAAATTCTTGTTCAGTTGCCTTTTGTTGCTGATTGCCCTGCATATCGTTATCGGCAGCAAGCCCGTCGGGGACCGGGCAATGCCGGGCCGAACCGGAATGGCTCTTGCGGGGATCGGGATCGGCACGGTTGCGGCTTTGGGCGGTATCGGCGGCGGAGTACTGACCAACCCATATCTGCTCTGGTGCAGCGTTGACATCCGCCGGTCGGTTGCGACGGCCGCTGCCTGCACGTTGCCGGCCGCTCTCGCCGGCAGCGCGGGATTCATCCTGGCGGGCCTCAACGCTGATGGCTTGCCGCAATTTTGCAGCGGCTATGTTTACTGGCCCGCGGTGGCCGGCATCGCGGTGGCCAGCTCGTTCGGTGCGCCGCTGGGAGCGGCGATCGCGCACAACGCCCCAACCCGAGGGCTGCGGCGGGCACTGGCTATCCTGCTGATGATGGTGGGCCTGAAGATGCTGATTTCATGACAGGCCAGTCCGGGTGCCTACTGGATCGGTATCAGAAGACGATTATTTCCCCTCCTGATGGTTAGCAGCAATGCTTCCGCGCCTGCGGACCGTTCGCGGAATCGCTTGAGATTGTCCACGTCGCGACGATTGACTTCCGTAATGATGTCGCCAGGCCGCAGTCCACGTTTTGCGGCAGGACTGTTTGGCTCAACGCTAACTACCCGCACGCCGTCGTGTTTATCTGCCGGGCCGGTGCCGAGCAAACTGGCGCCTTCCAGCCCGTCGTGTACATCGGCGCCGGCCAGGGGAGTGCTTTGCACCTGCTCGCCCAGGCGCGCGAGGACAGTCCTGGTTTTTCCATCGCGCCAGACCCCGATGCGCACCTGCTCTCCAACGGGCTTCATGCCGATGGTATTGCGCAGCTCGGCCGAATCCTTAACGATTTTTCCGTCAATCTCGATAATGACGTCGCCGGGCTCAATTCCGGCCTTGGCGGCGGCCGAATCTTCACTGACCTCAGAGACCAGTGCTCCCAGCGCGTTTTCTTTTGCCATCTCTTTCGCCAGCGCTGGCGTTAGCGAATAGATTTGCACGCCGAGCAGGCCACGACGAACTTCACCGAATTCGATGATCTGCTTCATGACTGCATTGACCATGTTCGACGGAATGGCAAAACCGATGCCAATATTCCCGCCACCACCGGAAATGATGGCGCTGTTGATGCCGACCAGCTCTCCATTGAGGTTGATCAGGGCGCCACCGGAGTTGCCGGGGTTGATCGATGCGTCGGTCTGGATGAAGTCCTCATAACCGTCCGGGTTGATGCCGTGCCTGCCAAGAGCGCTGATGATGCCGGAGGTAACCGTATGCTGCAGGCCGAAGGGGTTGCCGATAGCAACCACAAAGTCACCGACGCGGACGTCGTCCGAATTCGCCAGTGGGATATCCTGCAGGCCATTGCTTTCGACCTTCAGTACCGCGAGGTCTGAAGCGGGATCCTTGCCAACCACGGTTGCCTGCAATACCCGGTCGTCAAACATCGTGACGGTGATTTTATCTGCATGTTCGACCACATGATTGTTGGTAATGATGTAACCGTTTTCCGCGTCTACGATGACGCCGGAACCGGCGCTTTGAAAGCGATGGGGCTGAGACGGAGCGTTGAAAAACCGGCGGAAGAAGGGGTCGTTCTGGAATGGGTTGTTACGTCGGCCCGTGGTTTTCACGATACCTGTGGTCGCAATATTGACCACGGCGGGTGCAGCTTTTTCGATCAGCGGCGCCAGCGTGGGCGTACCATTTTCATCGACGATCGGAAATATGCCCGCGCCGGCCGGCAGGCTGACCAGGATGGATAGTATTGCCGGGACAAGAAATTTTCTGTTGTTTCTCATGCGTGCTCCGATTCTGTCTGGTCCGGCCGTTCACCGGAACCCCGATTATACAACCGCAAACGGCGGACAGGAAAAACGGGTGGAAAGTTCCACCCGATTTCCATGACCTGTATGCAATGCGGCCTTAATCGACCTGGATATCGATCTTTTTTGGCTGGATTTCAGCATGCTTGGGGATGGTTACCTCGAGTACGCCCAGCTTGCTTTTCGCCGTGATTCGATCCGAATCCGCGGTATCGGGCAGACTAAAGCGCCGGTAAAAGCTACCGCTGGCGCGTTCGACGCGCCGGTATGCCTGGTCGTGTTTTTCCGTTTCAGCGTGGCGTACACCGCTTAAGGCCAGGACACCGTTCTCCATGGTGACATCAATGTCTTTCGGGTCGACGCCGGGGATATCCGCACGCAGAACGAACTGCTGGTCTTCTTCCTCGATGTCTACGGCCGGCAACCAGTCGCTGACCGGGGAAGTGGTGTCATCTTCGTCCCGCCATTGCCGGTCCAGGATCCGATCCAGGTCATGGTGGAGCCTGTGCATCAGACCCCACGGTTGATAGCTAATCATGTTCATCGTTGTACCTCCGAGTCATTCAATTTTTTACCTGCCCTTTTTGTATGGTCAGTTGGCGGAATTTCAAGCCCCCGACTGGCTGCGCGGGGATAAACCTGTTAACCAGCTGTGGAAAACATGTCAGAATCCGGTGAACACAATATCTTGTGGTGCAGCAAAACCAGCGCTTTTTTCATACAGACGCCTGTATTTAATAGAGAAATTCATGTTTACTCCATAACTTATTGACACTTATAGAGTTTTCCCCAGATAAAAATACCTTGACAGCTGCCAGACGGCAGCATAATCTCTCTTCCCCGACACTACATATTGTGTTTTCCTGAATTTTTATGGCGATGGCTGAAAAGTCATTCAGGAACAGGGAAATTGGCACGTAGGCCCCTGAAAAATGGGTAAAACGCGCAAAAAATAACAAGCGATGCCAAGCATTGCATGGAAGGGGGCACCAAGCCGGGTTATGAAAACAGCTAGAAAAATCGACCCAAAGGACTTGGGAGAGATTACCTTTCAGGCCGCCTCGCTGGACATCTGGGACACCAAATACCGACTCAAAGCCAAGGACGGAAAAATCATCGACCAAAAACTCGATGATACCTATCTGCGGGTCGCCAATGCGCTGGCCGCAGTTGAAGCACCCGAAAAGCAGGATTACTGGGCCGAGCGGTTTATCTGGGCTCTCCGCAAAGGCGCTATCCCGGCTGGCCGCATTATATCCAACGCAGGCGCTGCCGAGTACAAACCGGCGACTTCGACCATCAACTGCACGGTGTCCGGAACGATTAACGACTCGATGGCGGAAATCCTGGACAAGGTCAAGGAAGCGGGCATGACCTTGAAGGCCGGTTGTGGAATAGGCTACGAATTTTCGACCTTGAGGCCTCGAGGCGCCTATGTATCCGGTGCAGGGGCCTATACATCCGGACCGTTGTCGTTCATGGATATTTACGACAAAATGTGTTTCACGGTGTCGTCGGCGGGCGGACGTCGCGGCGCTCAGATGGGCACCTTCGATGTCGGTCATCCGGACACGCTGGAATTCGTTCGCGCCAAGCGCGAAGCCGGCCGCCTTCGCCAGTTCAATCTTTCCTTGCTGATTACCGATGAATTTATGCGGGCGGTGAAGGAGGATAAGCCCTGGCATCTTGCTTTTCCGGTCAGTCGCCGGGAGGTGGTCAAAGAAAATCTCGATTTGCAGAATGCCGATGAGTATATATGGCGCGAGTGGCCGGGCGAGGGAGATTTTGTCCGCAACGACGAAGGATTGGTGGCCTGTCGCATCTACAAGACCATGCCGGCTCTGCGGATGTGGGATGTCATCATGACTTCCACTTACGATTTCGCCGAGCCGGGGTTCATCCTGATCGACCGGGTCAACGAGCAGAACAACAATTGGTGGGTGGAAAATGTGCGCGCGACCAACCCCTGTGGCGAACAGCCATTGCCGCCGTATGGTTCGTGCCTGCTGGGTTCGATAAACCTTACCCGGTTCGTCAGCGAACCGTTTACCGCTGACGCGAGCTTTGACTGGGTGGAGTTCCGGAAGGTCGTCAGGGTGTTCACTCGCTTGCTCGACAACGTCGTGGAAATCAATGGTTTGCCTTTGGGTAAGCAGCGCGACGAGATCGTCAGCAAGAGACGGCATGGCATGGGCTTCCTGGGTCTGGGTTCTACCCTGACCATGTTGCGCATGATTTACGGCCAGAAGGATTCGATCGTATTTACCGAGAAAGTCGCCAGGGAACTTGCGCTGGCCGGTTGGGAAACGGGGCTGGAGCTCAGTCGTGAAAAAGGCCCGGCGCCAATCATGAACCAGGAGTTCAAAGTCACGGCGGAAATGCTGCGCAAGCGACCGGAGATGAAACGTGACGGCTGGCAGGTCGGCGCGCGGATTGCCGGCAAGGTTTTGCATGCCCGCTATAGTCGCTATATGCAGAAAGTCGCCGAAGTAGCGCCGGATCTCGTCGAAGAGCTGGCGGAAGTGGGTAGCCGGTTTACCCATCACAATTCGATCGCGCCAACCGGGACGATATCGTTATCGCTGGCCAATAACGCCAGCAATGGAATCGAACCCAGCTTTGCACACCACTATTTCCGCAACGTGATCAGGGAAGGCCGCAAGACCAAGGAAAAAGTCGCTGTTTACTCATTCGAATTACTGGCCTATCGGGAGTTGGTGAATGCCAATGCCAGTCCGAACCCGGAAAATGCCGATAACCAGTTGCCGGAATATTTTGTCACCGCCGATGATATCAGTCCGCGACAACATGTCGATATCCAGGCGGCTGCACAGAAATGGATAGATTCTTCCATTTCCAAGACAGCCAATATCCCGACGGACTTTCCCTACGAAGAATTCAAGGACATCTATATCTACGCCTACGAGCAGGGGCTCAAGGGCTGTACTACTTTCCGGTTTAACCCTGAAGCGTTTCAGGGCGTGCTGGTCAAGGAAAAGGACCTGAAAAACACGACCTATGTGTTCACGCTTGAAGATGGAACTGAAATGGAATTAAAAGGCGACGAAGAGATTGAATACGATGGCGAAGTGCACAGCGCGGCCAATCTTTTCGATGCATTGAAAGAAGGCTATTACGGCAAATTTTGACAACGACAGGGAGTCAGCGCTCCTGACCTGGAAGGCGGATCGTTGAACCGCAACCGATTTAACGGTCCCCATCGTTTTTGGCAGCAGCGGGGATCGATGCCTTGACCGGGCAAGAGGGGAAAAGTGGGCGTTTATTTACGAAATTGGAAAAAACGGAAAGAGCAGACAACTTTCGAAATTTGGGCGGGCCGTCAGAACTGGCTTCGTGCTGGACTGATGGTCAAGGACGACCAGGACATACCCGTAACTTCCTGGCTGGAGCGGCATGTGGCTGACGGCTCGCCCAAACCTGAAAACATTAGCGACGGGCCAGGTGCGCAGGTCAGGGAGATTGAAGAATGAAGCCCGTCAAGATCAAGGGGAAAATAGTTGACTATCGGGTTGACAGAGGCGATGCGGCAGGCGCCCGGCAATCAGCCGGCAAAGCGGACCGGGAATCGGAGGCCAAACCCAAAGTTGTGCAGATGCACGAAAAACTGGAACGGCCGGAGATGCTGGAAGGGTCTACTTACAAGCTGAAAAGCCCGGGCATGGATCATGCGATGTACATTACCATCAACGATATCGTGCTCAATTCCGGCACAGAGCATGAAGGCCGCAGACCGTTCGAGATATTTATCAATACAAAAAATCTGGATAATTTCCAGTGGATTGTCGCGATGACGCGGATGATGTCCGCGGTGTTTCGAAAAGGGGGCGATGTCACGTTCCTGGTCGAGGAAATGAAAGCTGTTTTCGATCCACGTGGCGGTTACTGGCTGCCTGGCGGCAGATTCATGCCATCGGTGATCGCGGAACTGGGCTATATCATCGAAAGGCATTTACAGAAAATCGGTTTGCTCGGAAAAATCGGCCTGGACGAGCATCAACGCCGGATGGTCAAAGAAAAACGTGCAGAATTTATCGAGCAAAACAGGCAAACCGACGCGTTTGTCAACACTGACTTTCCCGAGGGCGCTGAATTATGCACCAAGTGCAACACCGCGGCCCTCGTCCGCCTCGATGGGTGCATGACCTGTCTTAATTGCGGGGATTCCAAGTGCGGCTGATGGGCTGCAGGATGCGGCCTGTCTGACTTTAAGCGGCCTTCGGGCCGCTTTTTTTTTGCGAAAAAACAGGGTTTTCCTCCACATACCGGCGCCGGGGCATTTGTTAACATCAGAAGCCCTGATCTATTCATGGGCAACAGATACGAGTTCATGAATAGATCAGGGCTTCCTTAGTCTAAATCAGGAGAGCCAGACGAGACATGAGTAGAAATCAGCCAACGATCGGAACTATTGCGCGCCAGGTTGGCGTCAATGTTGAAACCATCCGTTATTACCAGCGTATCGGGTTGGTCAAAGAGCCGCCAAAAAACGGCGGGTTTCGCTTTTACTCGGATAAAGCGGTCACAAGATTGTTATACATTCGCCGCCTGAAGAAACTGGGGTTTACTTTACGCGAAATAACCAAGCTGCTGGAAGCCGGCGCCAAAAGCTGTAGCGACGTCGGTGCAATACTGGTAAGCAAGCGGTCGGAAGTACTGCAAAAAATAGAGCAGATGCGCGCAGCGGCCGAGGAACTCGAACAGATGGAAATTGTCTGCCGGGAGCCATCATCGATTGGGTCTGGCGCCTGCCCGCTTGTTCCCGAATCTGACTAGTACCGTGGATCGGCTCAGCCAGCAATCTGGGGGTGACAAACCCGGATTTTTGCGCACAGACTGCTAGCCCGGCGCATTGATGAATAATCTGCGCTAGAGTAGTTGTACCAACCAACGACCAGGTGCTGCAGTGGGCCGATTTGTAAGCAAGTCATGCTTGTTCCTGATTCTGTTATGGTCTTGCTCACCCGTCAGTGCCGAGGCTTACCTGACGGTGGACGACTACCGGCAACTTGATGCCAGTCATCAACGGGCCTGGATTGCCGGCGTTGTGGATGGCCTGCTCCTGATGTCGCAAGGCAGGAATTTAAGCGGCCGGCGCTGGTTGCTCGACTGCATCCGCGAACGAACGATGGATCAACTGCACCAGGCGTTTTCGAAATATATCAAGACCAACTCGGACTATTGGCAATATGCGGCAGCAGGCGAGTTCGCAATGGCGATGAACGAATCCTGTCCGAAGACACCTTTCTGGTGATTGTTCGTACCATTCCCCGGGGCGGGTCTTCAGGCCTGTCAGGCCAGGTCTTTTCTCGGATCGAAGCCGAGTTCGTCCCGCATCTGCTGGTAGATGCTGCGGGATTTCGCGCTGTCCGCCGGCGGCGTAACGATTTTAAGGACGACGAATTGATTGCCCGCGGGTTTTCCCGGCAAGCCTCGACCCTTTAGCCGCAGGCGTGAATCTGTCTGTGAACCCGGCGGAATTTTCAGCGATACCTTGCCGCCGAGCGTGGGAACCTCGATCGTGCTCCCCAGCGCGGCCTCCCAGGGCGCAACCGGCAAATCCAGGTAGATGTTTTTCCCCTCGTCGCGGAAGATTCGATGCGGCATAAACTCAAGTTCCAGAAACAAGTCTCCGTTTGCCCCGCCACCGGCGCCCTTGCCTCCCTGGCCGGCCAGCCGAATCTTCTGGCCGTTGCTCACCCCTTTAGGGATTGATACTTGCAGCGTCCGTTTCGCCGATGACCTGCTAGGCGCCCGACTCAGCTCAATGCTGCGGCTGCTTCCATGATAGGCGTCTTCCAGGCTGATCCTGATTTTGGCCTGGTGGTCCGGGCCGCGGGCGGCGAATCCGTGCCGGAATCCGCGACCTGGAGGTGGCGAGCGGCCGCCGACTGCGCCACCAAAAAGCGATTCGAAAAAGTCACTGAAGGTGCCAGTGTCGCCACTTTGAGTGAACGAAAAACCGGAGTCCCAGCTTGGCGGCGGCCTGAATTCCTGACCCTGCTTCCAGTCACTGCCAAACTGATCGTAGGCTGATCTTTTCTCAACATCCTTGAGGACTTCGTAGGCTTCGCCAAGCTCCTTAAAACGATCTTCGGCGTTCTGCTCCTTGCTGACATCGGGATGATATTTTCTGGCGCTCCGGCGGTAGGCTTTTTTGATCTCATCCTGGCTCGCGTTTCGGTCCACCCCGAGAATTTTGTAGTAATCCTGATATTTCATTTCGAGCCTCGTCTGCAGCAAGATCACGGTACACCAGGAACCGGCCATTTTGGCAACCGGCACATGTCGCTCCATGATGGCCCTTTTTTTGGGGGCTTTGACGCTGAACTCAAGTTTAGCCCTTTGTGCTGATGCTCGGGCCGCAAAAACTGCTACAGTCGAAACATGCCCGGCCCAGCGCAAAAGATTATCAGAGCGCCGTTGATAGGGGCCGCGATTTTGCTGGTCGCAGGAGCATGCACGAGCGTACCGGTCGGCGGGTCCGGCTCCTCCGGATTGCTATCTGTCATCTCCGGTGATCTCAGGTTGCGTTTTAATGGCCCGGTGAATGTTTATTTGCGCAAAGTTGACGATACTCGGCTTGGCATGTTCAAAAACCGTATACGCGTGGCGCCCGGTTCACACGTATTGCTGGTCGATTGTGAAGTGAAGGATGCGGGTGGCACATCGAGGTATGTACTGAATGTAACCACCGTTGCCGGCGTCGATTACCGTTTGCGGGCGGTGATGGCCAGCGGCAACCGTCGCTGCTCGGCAGTGGAAATGGTCGAAGTTTCCCACTGAAGCACCATTTTCGTCCGTAGTTCGGTCCGCCGTCCGGCGGTAATGCGAACTGCGTCACGCTGTGCGTTTTTGCGGCCGCTTATTATGTCTCCTCTCGGGGCGGTGTCTCCGGGCAGTCCAGGGCAAGAATCAACAGCGGGGGCAACTGTATGGAAGCCATAATCGATGGCCGCAAGGCAATGTCGATTAATTGGGAGGGCTCCGCGATCACCCGTCCCAGAATGGTGGTCAAGCCCGAACGCGTTTCCGAACTGATTGACATTATTAGGAACGAGAAAAAGTATCCAGCGCCGGTTCGGGCCGTTGGTTTTCAACATTCGATCACTCGTTGCGCAGTCGCCGATGGCGGCACGATCATCGATATGGGCAACTTCAACCGGATACTGGAATTCGGGCAGCGTCACGTTCGGGTGCAGGCCGGTGTACGCATTTACGACCTGGTCAAGGCGCTGGCCGATCGTGGGCTTCAGCTTTGCGCCTGTCCGGAATTTGGCGATATCAGCGCCGGCAGCGTGGCCTGCACATCGAATCGATACATATCTTCGCGCGGCATTCTGGGACAGATTTCTTCGACCGTCGTCGGTATGAAGCTGGTGACCCCGCAAGGAACGAAGCTCAATGTGACGGCCAAGCAGCCGGATATGCTTAACGTCATGCGCAGCAGCTTCGGTCTGCTGGGTATCGTTTACGAGGTAACTTTTGCGGTACGCGACAAAATCGGCTTCGTGGTCGAACGTCGGCAAATGGACCTCGACGATCTGTCGCTGGCAATGGCCGGGTTAAGCGGTGATGGCATCGGTGTCAGGCTGACTCTGTACCCGTTCTCCAACAAGGCACAGCTTGAGACCCGGCATTCCGTGAAGCTGGAGACGGCAACCAGGCAGTGGCTGCCGACATTGCGGGCATGGGGTTGGAATTGCTTCGTGCCGTTTGTGGCCCAGCTGCTGAAGCGGCTGGTACCAGGCAACGGCCTGCGGGGCAAACAGCTCGATATCCTGCTGTTCCAGGCGCAGAAGATGTTTACGAGGCTGTCACACGACCGTATCGCAGAAATGTCGGCGGTTTGCCTGCCACGATGCCGTATGCCCAAATGGGCCAGGTGCACTTACACCACCTGGGCATTTCCAGCCGATGATTTCTCACTGCTGATTGAAAAATATGTCGCTTTTTGTTTGCAATACAAACGCGACCATGGTTTCCGCTGTGATCTCCCGACCCAGGCGCTTTTCGTGCCAAAGGACCCCGCCAGCTTGCTTTCCTATGCCGCTGACGGGGATGTCTTTACGCTCGATGTATTTAGCAGCGGCGGCAAGGGCTGGGAGGATTTTCTGATCGACCTGAACCGGTTTTGCTCAGCCAGCGGCGGCGTGCCGCTGCTCAATCAGACCAAACTTCTGTCACAGCGGCAAGCGGCCAGGGGACTGGGCCGCAAGCTGATGACTTTTAAGCGGCTACGGCGGAATGTAGATCGTCAAAACCGCCTGTCGAGCACCTTCTACCAGCCCCTGGTCGGCTGAACAAACCCGCACAATAACCGGGTCGGCAATCCAGGCTCTGTTATCATTTGTCCGGCGGGGTGTGCGATGGGACCAATCAGTATGCTGGGCAATTTATTGTGGCTTTTTCTGGGCCCGGGCATAGTCTGTTTTTTCTTTTGGGTAATTGCCGGCAGCATCATGGCCCTGACGATTGTCGGAATGCCCTTTGCGATCGCTTGTTTCCGAATTGCCGGGTTTGCGGCGCTGCCATTTGGCCGAACGCTGGTCGATGCCGAGGAAGTCGGTGAGCAAAGGATTTTAGGTACCACATTTTTTGCCATACTCTGGATGTTACTGGCCGGCGTCTGGCTGACGATGTTTCACCTGATTATCGGGTTCCTGTATTTCATCACCATTATCGGGATCCCGTTCGCGCTCGCCCATTTCAAGCTGGCGATGGTCTCGTTCAACCCGCTGGGGAAACGGATCGCCTATCCCGGATAACGTTTCGGCTGCGGCTGCGGGCAAAACGCTGCATAGGTTGGACCCCGGCAAGAGAGTCTTGTCGGCGGCAGGCACGACTGGCTACAATGCCGCTCCGCCAGCGAGACCAGGTCAAATTCGGGGAAATGCATGCCCAGTTCCATTGTCAGTACACCCCCCCCGTTCAACGAAGCTATTGGCACCTTTGCGCCAGGGAGCGCTGAGCGCGCATCGTTGAAAGCCAGGCTCGCCGCCATGTTGGACCAGCAGTTGGAGATTCCGGTCGTGGTCGGGGAGCGCGAAATTCACACCGGCAAGGTGGCAGAGAGCAGGGCGCCGCACGACCACGGCCATTTGTTGGGCAGATATCACGAGGCCGGGGAAAACGAAGTTGCGCTCGCCATCGCAGCATCGACCAGTGTGAAGAGTCATTGGGCTTCGATGAACTGGGAGGACCGCGCGGCAATTTTTCTGAAGGCGGCAGACCTGCTCGCCGGACCTTATCGAGACGAGATCAATGCGGCGACCATGCTCTGCCAGAGCAAAACGGTTTTCCAGGCGGAAATAGACGCCGCCTGCGAGCTCGTGGATTTCTGGCGTTTCAACGTGCATTTCATGGAGCAGCTTTACGCGGTGCAGCCGGAATCCGCCGATGGCATGTGGAACACCATGGACTACCGGCCTTTGGAAGGTTTTGTTTTCGCCGTGTCGCCGTTCAATTTCACATCGATCGCCGGTAACCTGCCGACCGCACCCGCGATTATGGGCAACACGGTATTGTGGAAACCATCGTCGACCCAGACCTACAGTGCCTGGGTCATCATGAAGGTTCTACGCGAGGCGGGCCTGCCGGCGGGCGTGATCAGTTTCCTGCCGGGCGAAGGGGCCGCAATCGGAGGGCCGGTCCTGGCAAGCCCTGATCTTGCCGGGATACATTTTACCGGCAGCACGCCTACATTCAGGCATTTATGGCGTACGGTCGGGGAGAATATCGAACGCTATCACAGTTATCCGCGGCTGGTCGGGGAGACCGGCGGCAAGGATTTTGTATTCGCCCATCCCAGCGCCCACGTGCAGTCACTGGTGACCGCGCTGGTGCGCGGCGCCTTTGAGTACCAGGGACAGAAATGCTCGGCGGCGAGCCGTGCGTTCATACCGGCCAGCCTCTGGGACGAAGTCATAGCCGGCATGCTGGAACAGATGAGCCGGATCAAAATGGGTTCGCCGCTGGAGTTCGGTAATTTTGTGTGTGCGGTTATCGACAAAAAAGCGTACGACAAGATCAGCGGTTATATTGCCCACGTAAAGAACAGCGATGATCACCGGATTCTGGCAGGTGGTGAATGCGATGACAGCCAGGGGTATTTCATCAGCCCGACCCTGGTCGAAGCCGACAGCCCGCATTCCAGGCTGATGTGCGAGGAAATCTTCGGTCCGATCCTGACCATGTATCGTTATCTGGACCAGCGCATGGATGAAACGCTTGCAGAAGTAGAGAAAGCTAGCCCTTACGCATTGACCGGCGCGATCTTCTGTCGCGACCGCGCCGAGATACAGCGCATGAGTATGGCGCTGCGCTCCGCAGCCGGTAATTTCTATATCAACGACAAGCCGACCGGCGCCGTGGTTGGCCAGCAGCCATTCGGCGGTGGCCGCGCCAGCGGAACCAACGACAAGGCCGGCAGCATTTACAACCTGGTGCGCTGGATGTCGCCGCGGGTCATCAAGGAAACTTTCGCCCCGCCACAGGATTTTCCCTATCCGCACATGGGTGAGGACTAGCAGGCTGTTGAAAAAGCGGCCGATGCTCGCGTTGGGTTTCGATAGTGGCGTTATCTTGCTGACCACGATGCCGGTGCTTAATTTTGTCGCCATGCCGGCGGTGGTCATCTGCGCAACCTTGCTTTGGACGGCGCAACTGAAAAAGGCAACGCTGGCTGTGCGGGGCGGCGACGAATCGGCTTGAACCGGCTATGATATTGGCCTGCGCCCACAGACAATACGAGGCAATCATGAGCGAGGAATTTTCCCCGACCAGGGTTATCGGGCTGGTCGCCATGCTGGCGTTGACCGCCTGCGGTCAGTCTGGCGACAAACAGGACCAGCCGTTGCAAGGCGCGACCGAACCGACCGGGAGCACGGCTCAGCTCAGCCAGGATAGCCGGAAAAACTGGCTGGAGAAGCGCAAGGGAATTTACGCGCCGTTTACGCTGACGGCCGACCTTTCAAGCCTTAGTGATCGGCAAAAGGAAATGCTGGTCAAGCTGATCCGGGCATCGGAAATCATGGACGAGCTGTACTGGGATCAGGCGCTGGGTGCGAGGGAGCCGTTTTTGTCTGCGATCGATGACCCGGACGCGCGCAAGTTTGCCGAATTGAACTATGGGCCCTGGGACCGGCTGGCCAACGAAGCGCCATTCATCGACGGGTATCCCGCAAAACCGCTGGGGGCAAATCTTTATCCGGCAGACATGACGGTAGAGGAATTTGAAGCAGCCGATCTGCCTGGAAAAGACGGTCTCTATACGCTGCTCAGAAGAAACCCGCAGGGTGAACTCTATCTTGTGCCGTACAGCGCAGCCTACGCGCATCAGTTAACGGCGGCGGCAGAGTTGCTGCGGGAAGCTGCCGCGCTGGCCGATGACAGCCAGTTTTCCGAATATCTGAAAGCCCGTGCAGAGGCGTTCCTCAGCAATGACTACTACGCCAGCGACATGCTGTGGATGGATATGAAAAACAACGCCATAGATGTGGTCATCGGGCCGATAGAGACCTACGAGGATCGTCTGTTTGGTTACAAGGCAGCCTTTGAATCCTACGTATTGTTGAAAGACCTGTCCTGGTCCAGGCGGTTGAGCCGCTACGTCGGTTTTCTGCCGCAACTACAACGTGGTTTGCCGGTGGCGGACGAATACAAGGTTGAAACACCGGGAACTGATTCGGACCTGAATGCCTATGATGTGCTGTATTACGCGGGTCACAGTAATGCCGGTTCAAAAACGATCGCGATCAATCTGCCGAATGACGAGCGCGTGCAGCTGGAGAAAGGTACCCGGCGGTTGCAGCTAAAAAATGCGATGCAGGCAAAGTTCGACAAAATCATGCTGCCGATCGCGGGCGAGCTGATCGTTGAAGAGCAGAGGTCTCATGTGACCTTCGCCGCATTTTTTGCCAATACCATGTTTCATGAAGTGGCGCATGGGCTGGGCATAAAAAACACCATCAATGAACAAGGCACGGTTCGTATCGCCCTCAAGGAGCTTGCTTCTGCCATGGAAGAAGGCAAGGCCGATGTCCTGGGTGTTTATATGATTACCAGCCTGTACGAGCAGGGAGAACTGGACGACGGCGAGTTGATGGATTACTACGTGACTTTTCTCGCCGGCATTTTCCGTTCGGTCCGCTTTGGCGCGTCGAGCGCCCACGGTAAAGCGAACATGGTGCGCTTCAATTTTTTCCACGATATGGGAGCGTTTGGCCGCGACCCGGACGGCGGTCAGTACCGGGTTGATTTTGAGCGTATGCAGGAAAGCATCGCGGCGTTATCGGCGCTTATTCTGACTCTCCAGGGCGATGGCGATTACGCCGGCGCCAGCCGGTTGCTGGCGGATAAGGGGAATATCGGCGATCAATTGCAGGCCGATCTCGACCGCTTGACGGCGGCCGGAATTCCGGTCGATATTGATTTCGTCCAGGGCCTCGATTCCCTGGGGCTGGACTGAGCGGACCCATGCGAGCCGCAGCCGGCAACCAGCGGTTATGGCGCAGCGGCAGGCTCGTTTTGCCGGTGTTGCTTTTGTTTTTGGTCGCATCGACTGCGAGCGCAGAAGAAAGCGGCTGGATGGCCGACAAGGTGCTGGTTCTGAAGGCGCAGCGAAAACTGTTTCTGATCAAAGACGATCGCATTCTGAAAGCGATCGATATTCGCCTCGGCCTGGTCCCCGAAGGGGAAAAGGAAGCCGAAGGGGATTTCCGCACGCCAGAGGGTTCATATTTACTCGATCGCCGAAATTTGAACAGCGACTACTTTTTGTCGATCCATATCAGTTATCCAAATACGCTGGACCTGTCGGCAGCGCGTGGCACGGGATTGTCGCCCGGTGGGAACATCATGATTCATGGTCGGCCCAACCAAATGCAACATGGGCGCGAATATTATTCGGCCTGGGACTGGACCGATGGCTGCATCTCGGTTGCCAACACCGATATGGTCGATATCTGGATGATGACGGGTATCGATACGCCGATCGAAATTCTTCCCTGATCCGTAGATCCTGTGGATTCAAGCCGGTGATGCTGGCCGGCGGCCATTTTTCCCGTTTCCGGACCCCCATACAAGCCATAAGAATTTCAATAAACCGTTGAAAATCAACAAGTTCAGTTGACGCTGATTGTGAACCAGTTCCTGTTTTGCGCCCGGCGCGCCAATTACTGTAAGAGGCAAGGATTTACCAGGATGGTGTGTATGGGTCTGCACGACAAAAATCGCGATATGAAACGGTCACCGACAGTCAGCAGGCCCGCCAGGGCCGACGACGAAGGCTGGGCTGCGTACCGCAGCTGGCTGGGTCAGGTCGCCGGAACGCGGGGGCGTCGCGTGATGGCCGACAGTTCGATTTACACGCTGCAAGGATACAAAGACTGGGCCCACCGCATACGCAAGGACTGGGATCCGGATTCAACCGGGTAATCAGCGAAGCGTCAGATCACACCCACCGATGGCAACGCACTCGCCGGTCTGCTTTTCTCCCAGCTAATTATCGACTTCCATTGTTCCAGGTCTTTGCGGACATTATGCGGTTTCATTTCATGAATTCCGATGCCTTGTTCGGCACAGCGAACATAGGCCTGCGAATCCCGCAATACGCCGACGATAGGAATGCGCAAATTCCTTAGAAATCGCATCAGCGCCTGGTAAATCAAGGTATTGGTTTTCACCCGGTTGGCCAGCACGCCAATGCGGCCATCGCTCCGCCTGATGCGCGCGATCAGCAACAGGTTTGAAATCAGGGCGGTCGCCGCATGGATATCGATATCCGATGGCAGCACGGGGATCAGGATTGCCTGTGCACCACGGGTAATATCCGGCAGCGCTTGCGGATCGATTGCCGCCGGGGTGTCGACAACGACCCGCTGGGATTGCGGAGGCACCCGCATCTGCCAGCTCCGGGTTACCCGCAATTGATTTTCGTAGGCCGCTACACCGTGAATGACTGGAAGATCGGCAAAGCGTTTTTCGAGCCAGTGCATGCTCGAGCCCTGCCGGTCCATATCCATCAGCGTCGGCTCCATGCCCTGGGTCGAAAAATAGGCCGCCAGATTGGTGGCAATCGTGGTTTTTCCGGATCCCCCTTTTGGATTCAGCACGACGATCTTTTTCATGAGCAGACCATACGCCAGATTTGAGTTCGGCAACAGCGGTTCTCCGCATTATGTATAGAAAAGGCTGATTGATTTTGATTCTTTGTGAACTGCAACACAGCGCATATCGACGTGCTTTTCTAAAGTTGGTGCCGGAAGCTGACAAATTGGAGCGAAACTGAAATGAGTAAGGAGTCCGAAAACCGACGGGATCAACGACCGTTGAAAATGGACAGGAATAACTGGGTTGCCAATGCGATAGCGGCAGCGACCCGTGCGCTCGAACGCGAGCATGGCAAGGGCAGTAACGGACTGGGTGTCGTCGATAGCCCGGACCGATCACGATTTGTCTGAAGGCCCGCGAATCTGCGGCGCTGGGGAGGCCCTACAGACAGCGGATCAAGGAGCAGACATGGAAGTGCTTATTCAATGCCTGGATGAAATCGAGGACTTGGTGGTCGGGTTCGCGCTATGGGCAGGTTCCTGGTCCAGGATGATGGCCGTTGGCGGTCTGGCCATCTACTTGGTGGGCGTGCTGTACCTTATGTTTGCCTGAGAGACGATCGTGGCCAGCGTGATCTGCGTCACATTTTGCCAAGCCACTAAAAGATATTATGTAGCCTGGTTTGAAAATTAACGGTAGGGATCGTGCGTAAACGGATCGACACAGGCAGGCACAGTTATCGGGGGGATCTGGTGGGTCAGGGATTCGCCAGCCCCAGCAAAAAAAAGCCACCGAAGGCCGATTCCGATGCTGTGGAAAGTGAGCGGAGCGGCGAATCCGTGATAGACCAGATTTCGGGCGACCCCTACCTGGCAGATCTGATCAGAAAGCACCGGCAGGAATAAGACTCCCGCTTAGTCGTGAGTGGCGTGGTCCGGCCGTTTGGTCAACGATCGAAGAAACGCCACCAGACCCATTTTATCGCCGAGGCGAGCAGCCGCGACCGGGCTAATGCTCTTCAGGACCATCAACGGTCGTACCGGCATGCTGTTAACCAGGATTTCAGGCTTGTTCGAGTGCAGCGCTTTAACGACGGCCTCCGCGACCTGCTCGGGTGTGCAACTGCCGAGACTGCCTGGTGCATCGCGCCCCTTGCGCGCGAACATACCCGCGCCGGTCACGAACCCCGGGCAAACGGTGGTTACTCTTACGCCGGTACCTTGCAGCTCCATCCACAATGACAGTGACCATTCAGACAGCGCGGCCTTGGTGCCCGAATAGGCGCTACCGAAGGGCATCGCCAGCCGGCCTGCCATCGATGTGATGCTGATGATATGCCCGTCACTTCTTGCCAGCATCGCCGGCAGCAAAATACGCGTCAGCAACAACGGCGCCATCACGTTTGTCAGCACGGTCGCCTGGATCTGATCCGCCTCCTGCCGTTGAAAAGGGACCACTTCCTCCAGGCCGGCATTGTTGATCAGGATATCTATCCGGCCCAGCGCGCTGACGGCCTTATCGGCGAGGTCAGTCAGTTCGTCCACCCGGGTCAGATCGGCAGTTGTCGTTTCGATTCGGACCGACTCGGAGCGGAGCTCTTCCGACAGCTCTCGAAGCCGGTCTGCTCGGCGGCCGCTTAATACCAGGTTTATCCCATTTGCCGCCAGCAATCTGGCGATATGGGGTCCGATGCCGCCGGTCGCACCGGTCAACAACGCGTTTTTCCCGCTCATTTGATTCATGCTGACTCCCGTTCACGTGGTGGGTTAATTGCCGGTGACAGTGTAATATTTGTATGCTTGGAGAGGGTAATGGTTAGCAAAAAAAATCTGCGTAAAAGGTCGGGTGATGCGACGACGGACATCCCGGATGACTTGCAATATCGGGTAACCCGGGAGAAAGTGACCGAGGCCCCGTTTTCCGGGAAGCTGCTGTATAACAAAGCGGAGGGCACCTACGCTTGCATCGCCTGCGGGAACTCTCTTTTCAGTTCGCAGACCAAGTATGACTCCGGGTCGGGTTGGCCAAGTTTCTGGTTGCCGCTGGCCGAGGGGAACGTTAAAACGAGAGCGGATAGCAGCCATAATATGATGCGTATTGAAGTAAGCTGTGCGGACTGCGGTGCGCACCTCGGCCATGTCTTTGACGATGGCCCGCAACCCAGCGGCAAGCGATACTGTATAAACTCAGCCGCGTTGAACTTTGCGCCCCGGGAAGAATCCTGATAGCTGGATGCCCGGCAAAGGTATTGCCGGGCGGCAAAGCTTTGCGTCGGGCAGAACCGGTTCGATGTGTATTTGTCCGACATTTTCCGGTGCCGATGCGCCGACCAGAAAGGAAAAACAATGACCCACAAGACAATAATGATGAGTTTCATACTGCTGGCTGCCTGTGGCTCGACAATGGCGCAAGATGAAACGGCGGTAACGGCCAAGCAAGCGCCGGCGCAGCCAGAACAGGATACATCGAGTGTTGAATTGAAGGAGGCCCGGATGGAGTTGGTGGAACTAGATAATGGCTTGAAATACCTGCTTCTCGCCGAAGGTGCGGGAGAAGCGATCGAGGCCGGACAGGGAGCTGTCGTGCATTACACCGGCTGGCTGTACGACCAATCCCTGGCCGAGGGCAAGGGGGAGAAATTCGACAGTTCCCGCGACCGTGGCCAGCCATTCAGTTTCCCGTTGGGGGCAGGGCGGGTAATTAAGGGATGGGACCTGGGTGTGGCAGGCATGAAGGTTGGCGAGCGCCGCATGCTGATAATCCCGGCCGAACTCGGCTACGGCAGCCGCGGCGCCGGTGGGACTATTCCGCCGGACGCTGACCTGCTGTTCGATGTTGAATTAGTCGGAATACGTTGATGACGGCTCGCTGGCTAATGACAGCCTTGCTGATCGGGGGTTCATCCGCTGCGGCCGCCGATCCGGTTTTTGTCGATGCAGAAGCGCCGCTACGAAACTACCACGTGGTTTCGGATCGGCTGGGTACGGGCGGTACCCTGTCCGCCGATGCGGTAAGCTGGCTGGCGGCGGATGGCTACCGGCTGATCGTTGACCTGCGCGATGAATTCGACGAGATCGAAGCGAACGCGGCGCTGGCCCAGGGCCTTAGCTACGTCCATGTCCCGGTAAGTTCGCAAGCGCCTTCGGATGCTGAACTCGAAGCGTTTTTGCTGACAATGGCCAGCAACCCGGAGAAAAAAATTCTCGTACACTGCGCCTCCAACCGTCGTGCCTCTGTGATGACCTATCTGTACCGTGTCCTCGAACTTGACGCGGACCCGGACAAGGCCATGGCCGATGTCCGCGCGATCTGGGAACCAAGCAAAACCTGGCTAAGTTTCATTGCGCGGTCGATCGATACGCGAGCATCAGTGACAAAATAATCGTAGGGAACGGAATATGCCCAGCAATATTACTGGATGGGCGATCGGCGCGATGATCGCAATGTTGGCCCAGGCCGTAGACGCGAGAACATTGATACATGCCGGTCACCTGATCGACGGCATTGCGAACAATAGTCGCTCCGCAATGACCATCGTCATCGATGGCGAAAGGATAGTCGGAATCGAGGATGGGTTTGTGCAGCCCGATGACCGCGATACGCTGATCGACCTGTCGGCACAAACAGTGCTGCCTGGGCTGATGGATATGCACACCCACCTGGATCACCAGAATAATCGGCGCAGCTACATGGAACGGTTCACGCTGAATGGCGCGGATTATGCGTTGATGGCTGCACATTACGCGAAAGTTACGCTGCATGCCGGGTTTACGACGGTTCGCGATCTTGGTGGGTGGTATAACGCCGCCATTGCGTTGCGTAAAGCGATCGAGCGTGGCGAAGCAACCGGACCCAGAATATTCAGCGCCGGGAAATCGATTGCCACAACCGGTGGCCATGGCGACCCGACCAATAGCTGGGCAGAAATCCTGGGGGGAGACCCGGGCCCGGCCGATGGCGTCGTCAACGGGCCGGCAGAGGCGTCACAGGCAGTCAGGCAACGGTACAAGGATGGCGCCGATCTGATAAAGATTACCGCCACCGGGGGTGTGCTGAGTCCTGCAGCAAGCGGTCAGAATCCACAGTTTCAGCAAGATGAACTCAATGCGCTGATAGCGACAGCGAGGGACTACGATTTTCATGTCGCCGCGCACGCGCATGGCGCCGAGGGCATGAAAAGAGCGATTCGCGCGGGGGTCAGGAGTATCGAGCACGGAACCTTTATGGATGATGAAGTCATCGCCCTGATGAAAAAACATGGCACTTATTTCGTGCCCACGCTTTCTGCCGGGAAATTCATTACTGAGAAAGCCGCGGAGCCTGGTTATTTTCCCGAAGTGATCAGAGTCAAGGCGGCAGCTATCGGCCCGGTTATACAGACGACATTCGCCAGGGCGTACAAAAAAGGAGTGACCATCGCTTTCGGCACGGACAGCGGAGTCGGGGCCCATGGCTCAAATGCCAAGGAATTCGTTTACATGGTCGAGGGGGGTATGCCGGCCATGGCAGCGATCAAGTCAGCTACGTCGGTCGCGGCTGAGTTGCTCGAGGAGACCGATAACCTGGGATCGATCCGCGTGGGCAGATATGCCGATATCATCGCGGTTAACGAAGACCCATTAAAAGACATTTCGGTGTTGCAAAACATCGTTTTTGTCATGCAAGGCGGGGTCGTGGTCAAGGACGAGATTCGCCGCGAGGGACTGTAGAGAATTGGTCAAGGCGTACAGAATACTGGGATCATCTCTGGCTGCGATTGTCGTGGTTTTTTTACTGATGACGGCAGGCTTGGGGATATACGGTCTGTTTGATGAGCCTGAGGAGGACGGGCTGGTAGTGCACCCGGTCAGCTTGCTCGATGATTTTCGTCGTCAGGAGCTGGCCAGGGAACTCGGCGAAGATCGTCCGCCGCCGATGCCCGTTGCCGCGGACAGGCTCGAATTACCCGGCATCGAAACGGATATCGCCAGGCACGGTTTTGTCGAACTGGAAATTTTTGTCGGTGTTGACGGCAGCGTCAGTAATGTTCGGGTCATCGATTCTTTCCCGCAGGGCCTCTATGAGGAACAGGCAATCCGGGAAGTTCGCCGGCGGCGGTTTGAGCCGCCACCGCCAGGTACCGACACTGTGTCCCGCGTGGAAGTCGTCGAGTTCAGCGTTCCGGACGACGGTTCATAACCCGGCGCCACCGCCAGCTAGCCTGGGGTTGAGCGTATAGATGCCGGTTACTCGCGCCTCTTCAATGATGTGTTCCTTGATGGCTGCAAAGACGTCGCCACCGGTAAATTTGGCGTCCACCGCGCAGCGCTCAAGATCTGTTGCATACAGAACAAAATGATAGTGATGGAGCAGGCTGTCGTTCCACGGTGGACATGGGCCATCGTAGCCAAAATAATCACCCGCCATTTTCTCGTCGCCGGCAAACCAGCTCGTGTAGTCATTGATCCCCTGGCGAGAACCTTCCGGGCCAGGCGGTTGTTTTTTCCCGCCGGTGGTAATACCGTCTGAGCAAGAACCACCCGCGATGCCGCCGACCGATGGCGGGATATCCACCATTACCCAGTGGTAAAAATCCGCGCGCGGCAGATCCGGGGGTATTTCCCTCCCTTCCTGGTTGACATCATCGGCCTTGCTGGGCACATCGACATCGACGCACAGCAACACCAGCGAACGGGTACCGGCGGGCAGTGCATTCCATTCCAGAGTCGGGTTGCGGTTGCCGCCGAGCCTGACATGCTCTTTCGCATCGATGACGCCAAAGGCGAAAATGCCGGGTATAGAGTGCTGGTCCTCAAACTCTTCGATTCGCAGGTACATGGGTCGTCTCCCTCGGGGTGCCTGCCGGCTACCGCCGGCTGCTCTCAGGATGCCTTGGCGACCTGATCCATGCTGGCCAAGACATCCCTGATCCGATCGTTTGCCCAGGCAAGCTGTTCGCGGGTTACGATCAACGGCGGTGCGAACCGGACCACGGTTTCATGCGTTTCCTTGCTCAGCAGGCCCTTTTCCATCAGTCGTTCACAGACTTCTCTGGCCGTTGCCAGTGCCGGGTCGATTTCCATGCCGATGAACAGCCCCTTGCCACGCAGATCCATGACCAGCGGACTCTTGATGGTCTGCAGCAGACCCAGGAAGTACGCGCCCATTTCCCGGCTGCGCTCGACCAGCTTTTCCTCGACCAGGATATTGAGGGCTTCGAGACCCACCGCGGCAGCCAGCGCGTTGCCGCCGAAAGTGCTGCCATGCGTACCGGGTTGAAAAACCTCCATGACTTCACGTTTGGCCAGGAACAAGGATACCGGGAGGATGCCGCCGCCCAGCGCCTTGCCCAGTATCAAGCCATCGGGTTTGACATCGTCGTGCTCACAGGCAAGCAGCTTGCCGGTGCGGCCGAGACCGGTCTGCACTTCGTCGCAAATCAGCAGAACATTGTGCTCGCGACAAATTTCGGCGCATTTACGAAGATAACCATCCGGCGGAATATTGATGCCGCCTTCACCCTGGATCGGCTCGACCAGGAAAGCCGCCGTATTTTTGTTGATCGCCGCCGCCAGTGCTGCCGGGTCGCCATAGGGGATGGTCCTGATGCCGCTGGAAAACGGACCGAAACCCTCCTGGTACACGGGGTCGGATGACAGGCTGACGATGGTAATGGTCCGGCCGTGAAAATTGCCCTCGCAAGCGATAATTTCGGCCTGGTCCCGGGCCACGCCCTTGACCTCATAGGCCCACTTGCGTGCCGCCTTGAGCGCGGTTTCAACGGCTTCCGAACCGGTGTTCATCGGCAGCGCCATGTCTTGGCCGGTCAGTTCACAGGCGCGTTGCAGGAAATGAGCCAGCTTATCGGTATGAAAAGCGCGCGACACTATACTCAAGGTTGCTGCCTGTGCGCTGAGGACCTTGACCAGGCGCGGATTCGCATGGCCATGACTGACCGCCGAATAGGCGCTCATCATGTCCAGGTATTTATTGCCTTCGTCATCCCAGACATAGACTCCCTCGCCACGAACCAGCACTACCGGCAACGGATGGTAATTGTGTGCGCAGTAGCGGTTTTCGAGTTCTATCGTTGAATTCATGAAGGCCTCCGGGGGATCGGTTCGCCAGCCGGCATGGCGACGGCAGGCAGGTCGGTAATTTTAGGGCATACGCCACCCCTATATCCAGCTATCCGGATGGCGCCGAGTGTGCCGGCAGAAGGACCGCATGTAATACTTGCCCGGGCTTATTTGCCAGGAGTCAGCGAAAAATGATTCGGCTACCCAAAGCTGAGCGCGTTGTCGTGCCGGGCCCGGCCGGTGGCCTGGAAGCGCTATTGGAAGTTCCCGAGGTGCAGATCGAAAAAATTGCCGTCCTTTGTCATCCGCATCCTTTGTATCATGGCACCATGAATAACAAAGTCGTGCATACACTGGCGCGGACATTCCAGCGCCTGGGAGTTGCCTGTCTGCGATTCAATTTTCGTGGCGTTGGCGGCAGTGGTGGTTCGTACGACGATGGCCAGGGTGAAACACGAGATGCGCTGGCGGCAACGGAGTTCATGCGCGACCGGTTTCCAAAGGCGAAACTATGGCTGGCGGGATTTTCCTTTGGCGGAGCAGTTGCCCTGAGAGCCGCCAGGCTGGTCTCGGCTGACCTGCTGGTGACCGTGGCGCCAGCGCTGCAAAAAATGAAGTCAGCACAGCTAACGATCCCCGAATGCCCGTGGCTGCTTATCCATGGCGACCTAGACACCACGGTCAGTTGCCGGGGGAACCTCGAATGGGTGAGCAATCTGGATCATCCGCCAGAGCTTTACATTGCCCGCGGAGCCGATCATTTTTTTCATGGCAAACTGAACCTCCTTCGCGATGTCGTAATCGAGAAACTGGAAAAAATGGGCGTAGTCCAATGCGGGTAAAACTTCATGGAAGACGGAGCTGAACATGCTGAAATCGGTTTTCATCGCGATAAAAAAACAGTTTGCCGTTGCTGACGAGGAGCACGGCGGGAATCATGAAAATGCGCTGCGGCTGGCGACAGCGGCCCTGCTTGTGGAGATGGGCCGGGCCGATCATTACAGCGATGGTGACGAGGCGGCGTTGATACTGGAGCTATTGCGCGAACATTTCGTGATGGAAACCGAAGACGTCGGCGCTCTTTATGAGATTGCCACTGAGAAGGCCGACGAAGTGGTGTCCTTGCATGAGCTGACCAGCCTGCTGCATCGATCGCTCGACGAGGAAGAGCGGGGCAGATTGCTGGAGATGATGTGGCGGATAGCCTATGCCGACAAGCGCCTGGATCCGCTGGAAGACTCGCTGGTGAGAAAAGTGGCAAACTTGCTTTATGTTCGCAATACCCGCTTGATGAGAATTCGCGAACGGGTGATGTCGGCTATCGATCAGTAAGCGTACCGTGAGTTATCTGTCGTGCCGGGACCGCCGGCCCACTAGCGCAGCGCAAGGATCAGCGCTTGTAATCCGATCAAGACAAACAATGGAGCGAGGTCGAGTCCGCCGATCGGTGGTATCAGGCGGCGCACCGGTCTGATCAGTGGTTCGGTTATCGAGGTCAGGACCGCGACGATCGGATGATAGCCACCGGTACCGACCCAGCTCAGTATCGCCCTGAGCAGTACGGCAAAGAAAAACAAACGGGCCGCGTTGACGGCCAGCCTCTGCAGGACAATGAGCAGCAGAATTCCGGTGGACGGTACCGACACGCCACTGAGCGAAATCAGAATGAGCGTAAGAACCATTTCCAGTAGCAGTGCCACCAGCACGGTAGCCAGGTCCAGGCCCTTCCACGCCGGTATGATTCGCCTGACAGGGCGGACCAGCGGCCCCGTGACCGCCACGATAAATTGCGAGACGGGATTGTGGAAATCGGCCCTGACCCACTGCATCAGAAAACGGAGCAAGTAACAGCTGACGTAGAGTTCGCCGATCGTGGAGACAAGGAAATAGACTACCTGCGCCATTTTGCTGAATTCCTGGATGCGTTTGGGTCGCCAAAGATAACATGGCGGCCCTGTAATTCTTAGCCGGTTAGCGGACCGGTACCGGCGGGGCGTGGTCCGAATACCGCGGTACCCAGGCGCACCAGCGTTGAGCCCTCTTCTATCGCGGCTTCCAGGTCATTACTCATGCCCATCGACAGCGTGTCGAGCCCGAGGCCCAGGAGCTGGTTGAGTTCGTTTTGCAAGCTGGCGAGGCGGGCGAACCAATGGCGTTGGCGGGATGGTTTTTCGCTTGCTGGTGGTATGCACATCAGGCCACGCAGTCGCAACCCGGGGAGCTCAGCGACCCGGCTGGCTAAATCGGCAAGATTCTCCGGCGCTACGCCCGATTTGCCTTTTTCCTGGTTCAAGGCAACCTGCAAACAGATATCAAGATCTGTTTGTCCGGGCGGGCGATGCGCGCTCAGTTTAGTCGCCACTTTGAGGCGATCAACGCTGTGGACCCAGTCGAAGCAAGTAGCGATTTCGCGGGCCTTGTTGCTTTGTATGTGGCCGATGAAATGCCATTCGATATCGAGGCTTTGCAGCTGTCGCTGCTTGCCCATCGCTTCCTGCACAAAATTTTCGCCAAAAGCTTTCTGACCCGCCTCAAAGGCGACGCGAATTGCATCGGCAGGATGCTTTTTACTGACCGCCAGCAGATTGACTTCTGCGGGGTCGCGGCCGCAGCTATCGCAGGCTTGGCGGATTCTTTGGCGGATTTTCAACAGGTTCTGTGTGACGCTCGTCATGTTTTACTTAAGCTGGTTGGTTATACTGAACAACGTTGGTTTTAGGCAATTATGGGCTTATAGAACCATATTTAACCCATAAATCATAGGGATTTTGATGTGGCACCAGATATTGCACAACTCTTGACCTTTTCGGTGAAAAATAACGCGTCTGACCTTCATTTGTCAGCAGAAATGCCGCCATTGATCCGTGTAGACGGGGATGTCAAGCGGCTCAATATGCCGGCGCTATCGCACAAGGAAGTGCACGCGATGATGTACGACATCATGAACGATAAACAGCGCAAGGATTTTGAGGAGTTTTTCGAAACCGATTTTTCGTTTGAAATTCCCAAGCTGGCACGATTCAGGGTCAATGCGTACAACCAGCATCGTGGCGCAGCCGCCGTATTCAGAACGATTCCCTCGGTAATCCTGTCGCTGGATGACTTGCAGGCGCCAAAAATCTTTAAAGATGTGGCGATGTATCCGCGGGGACTGGTCCTGGTGACGGGTCCGACCGGATCGGGCAAATCCACAACGCTGGCCGCGCTGGTCGATTATATCAATGACAACAAGCCGAGCCACATCATAACCATCGAGGATCCGATCGAATTTGTACACGAGAGCCGCCGCTGTCTGATCAACCAGCGTGAAGTGCATCGCGATACCCTGGGCTTTAACGAGGCGATGCGATCGGCGCTGCGTGAAGATCCGGATGTCATCCTGATTGGCGAAATGAGAGACCTCGAGACCATTCGCCTGGCGCTGACAGCGGCCGAGACCGGGCACCTCGTGTTTGGCACTTTGCATACGAGTTCCGCGGCCAAGACCATCGACCGCGTCGTCGATGTTTTCCCGGGCGGGGAAAAGGAAATGGTGCGCTCAATGCTGTCCGAGTCGTTGCGCTGCGTGATATCGCAGTCCCTGTTAAAGAAAATAGGCGGCGGCCGGGTTGCGGCACACGAAATCATGATTGGTACGCCAGCGATCCGCAACCTGATCCGCGAGGGCAAAGTTGCGCAGATGTACTCGGCAATCCAAACCGGTCAATCGATGGGCATGCAAACGCTTGACCAGTGTTTGCAGGATCTGACCCAAATGGGACTGGTGAGCAAGGAAGAAGCCCGTTTCCGGGCGGTCAACAAGGACACCATTTAGCAGTCAGCGGAGTTTCGATATGGCAATGGAACGAGAACAAGCGGTCAAGCTGATGCAGGATCTGCTTCGCCGGATGGTGCAGGTCGAAGGCTCGGATCTTTTTATCACCAAGGGATTTCCGCCGGCTATCAAAGTCGATGGCGAAGTCAATCCGGTGATGGACAAGGCGCTGACCTCCGAGCAGAGTGCTTTGATCGTGCGTTCGATCATGAACGACAAGCAGACCCGTCAATTCGATTCCACCAAGGAGTGCAACTTCGCGATCAACCCCAAAGGCATAGGCCGTTTTCGGGTTAGCGCTTTTGTCCAACAAGGCTATACCGGCGCCGTACTCAGAACGATTATCACCAAGATTCCCACTATCGAGGATCTCGAGCTGCCAAATCAGCTGGCCGACGTGGTGATGAACAAGCTCGGTCTGGCCATTATCGTCGGTGGCACCGGCTCGGGTAAGTCGACCACGCTGGCGGCGATGATTCGTCATCGCAACGAGAACACCCATGGCCATATCGTGACCATCGAGGACCCGGTCGAGTATGTCCACCCGCATATCAATTGTGTGGTGACCCAACGCGAGGTGGGTGTGGATACTGAAACCTGGCTTGTTGCCCTGAAGAATGCGCTGCGCCAGGCGCCCGATGTGATTCTTATCGGCGAGATTCGTGACCGCGAGACCATGGAGTACGCGATTCAGTTTTCCGAGACCGGTCATCTGTGCCTGGCGACCCTGCACGCCAACAGCGCCAACCAGGCCCTCGACAGAATCATCAATTTCTTTCCCGAGGAAAGACGGGGCCAGTTGCTGATGGATCTGTCGCTGAACATCAAGGCGCTGATTTCCCAACGGCTGATACGCCGGGAAGGCACCAAGGGGCGGGTCGCGGCAATGGAAATCCTGCTGGCTTCACCACTGATCAACGACCTGATTCTTCGCGGTGAGATATACGAACTCAAGGAAATTATGGCCAAGTCGAACCGGCTGGGAATGCAGACTTTCGACCAGGCGCTGTTCGCGTTGTACGAGTCTGGAACCATTGCTTATGACGATGCGATGCGCAACGCGGATTCGCGCAATGAATTGCGTTTGCGGATCAAGCTCGAAAGCGAGCGTGGCTCATCGGCAGAAGACGCCGCAGCCGAAAAACTCTCGGTTGTAGGAGAGGAAAAATAGCCGGACCAGGAACCACGCCGGCCGTCTGAACACAGGGATACACAATGAACACAAAGCCTTTATTCAAACTGATGGTGGAAAAGAACGCTTCCGATCTTTTCTTCACGACTTATGCGCCGGTAAAAATCAAGATCGAGGGCCGCATTATGGCGGTCAACAAAATTGAACTGACGCCAAAAATGGTCAAACAGGCTGCGCTTGGCCTGATGAACGAGGAGCAGATCGAGTTTTTCAACAAGAATCTCGAAGTCGATTTCGCTATTTCCGAGCCGGGCTTGGGCCGCTTTCGCGCCAACGTTTTCCACCAGCGCGGCAACGTGGCCATGGTCCTGCGCTATGTAACTTCCGATATGCCGCGTCTGGAGGACCTGGGCCTGCCGCTGGTGCTCAAGGATCTGGCGATGATCAAACGTGGCCTGATCTTGATGGTTGGCGCATCGGGGTCGGGCAAGTCAACGACCCTCGCCGCGATGATCAATCACCGGAACGAAAATGTTTCCGAGCACATTATTACCATCGAAGATCCGATCGAGTTTCTACACCCCAACCTGAAATGCATAATCAACCAGCGCGAGCTGGGTCTGGATACCAAGTCTTATGAGATCGCCCTGCGCAGCGCGATGCGTGCGGCGCCCGATGTCATCCAGATTGGCGAGATTCGCGATCGTCCGACCATGGATGCGGCGCTGACGCTGGCCGGTACGGGCCACCTGGCGATCGCGACCCTGCACGCCAATAACGCACCGGAAACGCTGGACCGGATTATCAACATGTATCCGGTCGAGCAGCAGTCACAGATTTTCATGGACTTGTCGCAATACATGAAAGCCATCATTTCGCAGCGGCTGGTCATGGGCAAGGACAAACACCGGGTGGCGGCGGTGGAAGTCCTGCTCAATACGCCGCATATTTCGGAGCTAACGCTGAAAGGCGACATTTCCGGGGTCAAGGAGGCGCTGGCGGACAGCGACGAAGCCGGAATACAGGATTTCGATACCGCGTTGTTCAGTCTATATCGTGAAGGCCGGATCGAGCTCGAAGAGGCGCTGATCAACGCCGATTCGAGGACCAACCTGGAAACGAAAATCAATTTCGGTTGATTACCCGCCGCTGCTAGCCCGCATAGATGGTGTGGGCGTCGAACACAGGTCCGTCCACACAGACTCTTTTCATTGCGACACCGGCGTCGGTCTTAACTTCCACCGTGCAGCCGGCGCAACCCCCCAGCGCGCAGGCCATGAACTCTTCCAGCGATATCTGGCAGGGCAGGTCAAGGTCACGTGCCAGCCTGGCAATCGCATCGAGCATGGGTTCAGGTCCACAGCCAAATAATTCGACCTCGGCCAGTTCTTGGTCGCTCATGACTTGCAGACAGTCACGCGCGAGTTCGGTGACAAAGCCTCGGTAACAGCCGGAAAACTCCGACCCGCTTGCCAGCCGGGAAGCGATGCCGAGTGATTCCATCAGTGGCATGCCGTGGGTGACTTCCCTGCCGGCGCCAGGAACCGGCAATGCCGATGCTATCGTCTGGAAAGGGAATGGCAGCTCTGAGCCCATCAGGACCAGTGGTTGTTTCGCCGCGCCATGATCGGCAGCGAGGCTCTCCGCGAGGAAGACAATCGGTGGAATTCCCACGCCGCCACCGATCAGCATGGGCCTGGATTTCTCGGCACAGGCGACAAATGGATTGCCGATGGGGCCGATGACGCTGACCGAGTCGCCGCGTTGACGGCTCGATAAATGGCGCAGGCCATCGCCAATGACCTTATAGAGAAGTTCGATCCAGCCGCCATCCGCGCTGGCCCGCATGATCGATAGCGGGCGACGCATTGGGACTGCCGGGTCACAGCAGACATGCGCGAACGAGCCGGGTTTGGCCTTGGCTGCACACAGTGGCGCGTGCAGTCGAATAACGTATTGCTGGCCAGCGTATTCGTCCTGCGACAGGACAGCCGCGTCTTCTACAAAAATTGTGCCGCGATGTTCCCGGTCTCCACCGCTCAAGACTTTTTTCCTTCGGCGATCGCCGCAAGCACCGCCATGCGCATCGCGACGCCATTGCCCACCTGCTGGCGAACCACTGACTGGCGGCCGTCGGCAACCTCGTTATCCATATCCGTACCCCGGTTTATCGGGCCAGGATGCATGACGATCGCGTTTCCCCTGGCCAGTTTCAGGCGTCGCGATGTCAGGCAGTATTGTTTGCGGTAGCTTTCCAGATCCGGAATATCCCCGGATTTCATGCGCTCTTTCTGCAGACGCAGCATCATCACGACGTCGCAGTCTGTAATCCCCGCGTCAAAATCCGTATAACGGCGCGCATGGGTCAGCTCGTTTGACTCCGGCAGCAGGTTTTCAGGCGCGATCAGCCTGAGGTCATGCACCCCGAGCGCCAGCAATGCGTGACAAGCTGAGCGCGCCACCCGCGAATGACGAATATCGCCGGTGATGGCGATGCTGAGATTCTTGAAATCTTTCTTGTGCTGGCGAATGGTCAAGACATCCAGCAAGCCTTGCGTTGGATGCGACTGTTGCCCTTCACCGGCATTGATCAGGCTTGCGCGGCCGCTCAATCGAGCGGCGATGTTGCCCATCAGGCCTTCTTCCTTGTGACGGACGACGAAAAAATCGACAGCCATGGACTGGATGGTCAGCAAGGTATCCAGCACGGTTTCCCCTTTGGCCGCGGACGAGGTTGGAATCACCAGGTTGACGACATCCGCTCCCTGGCGGCGGGCCGCAAGTTCAAACGAAATCTGGGTCCGGGTGCTGGCTTCAAAAAACAACTGGCAGACCGTCAGGCCCTCGAGCGAACCATCGCCGGGCCCGGGTTGTCCGGGAGCGATCAGGTAGCTTTCCGCCCGATCCATCAGTCCGCTCAGCACGTCCCCGCCCAGGCCATCCAGTGTGACCAGGTGGCGAAGATTACCCTGACTGTCGAGTTGTTCGTTCACGCCCGATACCGTTCCAGTGACCTGCATGCGGGTTGTTTGCGGCGCACGACCGCGCTGCGCATCCTAATGAATCGCTTCGTCGTTGTCATCAATTCGCTTCGCTCAGCCACTGCTGGAGTATCAGACGGGCGGCTTCCTGGTCGATCAGATTGCGGCTGATGCGTTTCTTGCGCAGCCCGCTACGTCGTTCCTCACGCAACCGGTCCAGCGCTTCGCTGGAACTCAATCTCTCATCGATCGCCTGAACGGGTATGCCGCTTCTTTGTCTCAGTTCGGCAGCGAACAGCAAGGATAGCCGCGACATTTCGCTTGGGCTGCCATCCATGTTGCATGGATAACCCACCAGCAATATAACCGGATGCCAGTCACGCAGTATTTTCTCGATCGCCAGCCAGTCCGGTCCGCTCGCCGAATGTGCCACGACGGTGAGTCCGCGGGCATTGCCAAGCAAGGTTTCGCCGATAGCGACACCGATCCGTTTCAGGCCGAAATCGAAAGCGATCAGCGTGCCTTTGGCGTTCTTCGAGGCCTGCTTATTGAAATCGGCCAGCTCCCGCGGCTCGCCATTGCCGTTATCAGGCATGGCCAGCGTAATTGCTGATACTTTTAACATCCACGCCGAGCAGGGCTGCGGCGGACTCCCAACGTTTGTCATAGGGTGTTTCAAACAGTATTTCATAGCTCGATGGCACGGTGAGCCACGCATTTTCCACCACTTCCTGCTCCAGTTGTCCAGCCGTCCAGCCGGCATAACCCAGCGCGACGATGGCTTGGTCGGGGCCTTCCCCCTTGGCCATCGCCCGCAGGACATCCTGCGATGTGGTTACCTGGATTTTGTCGCCTGTTTCCATACTGGAGTCCCACTGGCCCCTGGGGTTGTGCAACACGAACCCGCGCTGCGGTTGCACCGGCCCGCCGAGGAGTATCGGCGCTGTCTCACTGACATCGAGGCTGCGCTCGAGATTGAGCTGGTCGAAGATATCGCCGAGGTTGAGGTTCATCGGGCGATTGATGGTGATCCCCAGCGCACCCTGTTCATTATGCTCGCAAATATAAGTCACGCTGTGGTGAAAGTTGGGGTCTCCCATTGCCGGCATCGCAATCAGAAAGTGATCGTTCAGAAAGGTGTCTTTGGACATGCCCCAAGTATAGGCGAAGGACCAACGGAATCGGGACAATTTATTCCCGGTTTGGCACAACGCTACTCGCCGGCGATGAATTGCCACTCATAGGCGAAGCGGACGACATCGTACTTCTTTCTCAACTCGTCCGGGAACGGGTCGAATGGCGCCGCCAGGCGCAGGGTCCGCAGCGCAGCTTCATCCAGGTGTCGCTGGCCGGAGGATCTTAAGACCACGATCTCGCGCAACAGCCCGTCCGACTGAACAACGACCTCCAGCGTGGGGTTGCGTGCGCCGTTGGCATTCCCCGGGTAGTTCAATGTGCCGACTTTTTCGATCTTGCGTTTCCATGAGTCCAGGTAAACGGCGATATCGGAGGTGGTTGTATCGGCTGTAATGAGCAGCTCCCGAGTGCCTTTGAGTTGCGCGTTTTCATCGATATCGACGATGACATCCAGGCTCAAGTCATTCTGTTGCCGATCGGTTGGGCGTTGGCGCATCAGCTCCGGCTGCTCGCTCGGGTCCGGCACCGTACTCACCTTGCGCTCGTTTTCGGCGCGGCTGGCCAGGACTTCGCGTTGCTGGGTGCGTGAGCCGGGATCGGCAAAATCGAGATCCCTGCCGCCGGGCATGCCATCCTGCGGCAGGCTCGCCGGGGCTGGTAACGGGGTTGTCGGTACGCTCGATTCGGAATTGGTGCCGCTGCCGGCCTGGCTGGATTGCGCCTGGTATTCCGCTTCGCGCGGATCCTTGTCATCCGTCGAATTAATCAGTAAAGCGACCTGCAGCGATGGCCGGTAAGGCTGGTCGGTTGGCAGCACAGGCGCAAAGCTGATACCGAGGATGACGATGCCGTGGAAAACGACGGCGACAAAAATGGTCGTGGCCATCCTGTCCTTGATCGTGGTCTCTGCCGTCAGTTGATCGCTCATCTGATTATCCGCATGCCGATAACGCCAAGCTAACCGGCGCAGTCTTGCTGCGTTCGGCTCATCGGCTTGTTATTTGGCAAAATATTCAACATCAGGCAGCCCTTCAAAGTCACTGGCCTGGGTCCATAAAGTTGCATTGAATTTTTGTGCAGTAGCAAAAATTATACTATCTGCAAGTGGCAGCTTGTTAACGACACCATAGTTCGCAGCATCTATCGCCAACTGACTATCAAGTGAAATAACTCTAGCTTGCTTCATCTGTGCAATTACCGCTAACGCGGCTTCTTCATCGCGTTGACGCAGCACATGTTTGAAAACCTCGGCGATTGTAATGCTCGGAACCAGTAGCAAATCCAATGCTTCAATTGCTTTTGCAAAAGCGGCAGAGTTCTTGTCACCGGCAAAATATGATAGCCAGGCTGATGAATCGACTACATTCATATTCGGTCTTCATCTCTTTTTATTTCAGTATCCATGCCTTTTAGATAGCCTCTCATTTCCTTTATGGGCTTGACGGGTATAAGTTCGATTCGATTCTGGTAAACGAGCATCTGAATCTTTTGCCCAGAGAAGATGCCCATTGATTCCCGAACTTCTTTGGGGATCACGACTTGAAATTTTGGCGAGACAGTGACAGCAGTCATAATGTGACCTTTTTATCGATGATATAGTGGTATTACGGTATTGCTATCGATAGTGTTTGTCAAGCTATCTAACGCCCGCGTAATAGGCACGTGCCTGCGAGCTTGATACTTGTCGTGCTTTTTATGTGAGTTGCGCCTACATGGCTTCGTGCTGTTCCGTCTTAAATGGCGGTTGCCGAGGGAAACAAATGTCATCCTTTGAGAACTGTACCGGTGGATGACAACTGTCCGTCCACATATGAACCTTCCGTGGGAAAACGGAGCAATCATCAAAACTTCCGCCTTCAAAACCTCGCCAGCCCGGCACCAGCTCCAGCGTCCAGGTAATGGAGGAACCACATCTTTCGCAAAATTGAATATCCAGCCATCGACCACTTGCATCTGAAATATGGCGAAAGCTCTTCAATGGGCCTTCGATAGACTTGACTGCATTTTTCTTGAAATCATCTTTTCGCAATTAACCACGCGGACGCGGAAGGAAGGATTCGTTCGTCATAGCCTCCGACGACCAGCACCTTCCCTGAGGGAAGGAGAAGTGCCGATGCAAACATCTGTGGACCAGACAGCTTTTCTCCGGTTTCCACGAATATTTGTGAGCCAGGCTGAAGAAGCTCGTTTCGAACGGCGCCGCCGGCGACGAGTACCGCTCCGGATTGCAATAAAACCAGTGAGTGGCGAATCTTGTGACGCGCCCAGCGCATTTGAGGTCCTGGACTGAATTTTCCGGTGTTTGGTTCGTAGTATTCGGTACTCGCGTAGCGACCACGAAAATCTCGCGCATCCGAACCACCAACAATCAGAACTCTTCCATCCGGTAGCAGCAGGCCGGCATGCTTATGCCGCGGTACCGTCATATCACCGGTGGGGCTAAATTCCCCTGTAGCCGGATCATATATCTCCGCAGATTGCAGAATTTCGCCTCTGGCGCGGTGGCCGCCAGTCACCAAAACTCGACCATCGGTGAGGGCAACTGCTACATGTGCGCCACGACCAACGCTCATTTGCCCTGACAAGGAGAACTTCGATGTGTCGGGATTAAAAACCTCACTGCTATTCAGGCCAGATCCTGGCCGCGGCTCGCCACCCGTGATAAGTATACGACCATCCTCGAGTGCGGTGGCAACGGGTCCAATACGCGCTACAGACATGGCATTTATTGGAACAAATGAGTTCCTTTTGGAATCGTAAATTTCCGCACTCATCGTACCATTCTGACCCGTCCAGCCACCGACGATAAGTATTCTTCCGTCCTTTAGCAGGATGCTTGCATGGCTCGTCCTTGGCTCGACCATATTTCCTGCAGGAGAAAAAGTATTTTTGGATGAATCGAATAATTCCGCAGAGCGATGAATGATTTCGCAACCACGTCGAGCGCAACCACCCGAAACCAACACCAGCCCGTTTGTAAGTGCCGTAATTTGATGCGCCGCTCTTCCGACAGACATTTGAATAATTCGAGTATTTTCTTTTGAACCGCCTTCTGCGGCTACTGCATCGCCATGTTTCACAGTTGCCGCGAAAAACACGACACTACCTCCACATATGATTATCTGCATGGATTTCATCAATTTTTTCATTGGAATTCCTAATGGGGTGCTGAATGAATGGCGGTTAATTGTAACGGGCAGATGTCCTATGGTTTATCGACAATGACGATACGCATTTCGTCCGGGTTTTCCAGCATTACCCTTTTCGCCATCGCCGCGGTCATTTCCAGGTGCCCGTCGCTGGCGACCAGCATCACCAGTTCGATGCCCAGGGCCTCGGCGAGTTCCGGCCATTCGCCCGGCCCCGCGACGAACAGCGCCGTTGCCGATGCATCGGCGAGTGCGCCGTTGCCGGCGATGACGGTCAGCGACACGGTGCCGATCGCGGGATAGCCTGTCTCCGGGTCAAGAATATGGTGATAGCGAACCC